>CBFDDG010000184.1:0-8765 GCA_965603505.1 uncultured Phycisphaerae bacterium
TTCGAGCAGCCGGACGAATACAGCGAGAAGCTGCGCATTCTGACCGACCGTCTCGACCGGCCGCCGCGTGCGGTCCTGTGCAATTCCGCCGGCTTCGGCGGCACAAACGCCTGTCTTGCCTTGCGACTTACCCCGTAGGCGCAAAATCCACCGAGCGCGGCACTATCATTACACTGGAATCTGCTCAATAGGGGTGCTATGACCATATCACGAAAGCTCGCCATGCGTCTGGCTGGGCTGACAGGTGTGGGGGTATTTCTTGTGCTGGCTGGCTGCAGGGCATCCTTGCCGGACCAGGCCATCCCGAAGCCGGGCACGTACCATCAAACGACGCCGCTCCGCTATCGCCTGGCCACTCGAACTTACCTGGTCCACATTCCTCGCGACTACAGTGAGGAAAGGGCCTGGCCCCTGATCCTCATGCTTCACGGAGCCTTCAGCACGGCGGACGATATCGAGAAATGGTCGGGCTTCAGTGATCTGGCGGACCGTGAGGGCTTTGTCGTCGCCTACCCCAACGGGATCGGCCTGTTCGGGTTCCTGCAGCACTGGAATGCAGGGCACTGTTGCGGGCGCGCGCAGGCGGACAGTGTAGACGATGTGGGATTCCTCAACTATGTGATTCGCGATATCTCGGGCAGGCTCCATATCGATCCCGGACGCATCTACGTCGTTGGGCACTCCAACGGCGGGATGCTCGCCTATTATTATGCCACCCGGGAGCCTGGGCGTGTTGCGGGCATCGGCGTCGTGGCCGGATCGATAGGGAGCTCGAAGAGCGAGCACGAACCTCCGTCCAGGGTAGGGCCGCCGGAAAAGGCGGTCCCTCTGATCGCGGTCCACGGCCGGGATGATGAGAACGTCCCCTTTGAAGGCGGGTCGGGCCTTCGCAGTGGCAAGCAACGCTATGTAGCGGTGCTTGATTCGGTTGAATCCTGGGCCAGGCATGCCGGCTGCGAGCGTGCCCCGGAAGTGTGGGAGGATCCCGAGGGGGGGCAACGCATCATGACTTGGCGGGATGGCGAGGATAACGCCTTGGCTATTCTTCACATTTTGGACGGTTGGGGGCACGTGTGGCCTGGAACCTCTTTTACTCGGCGGCTCCCGGAAGATCATCCGCTCAGGCCGTTCGAGGCATCACGGATCATCTGGGACTTCCTCCGCACTCACACCCAGCCACATTGACCGATGATGATCTCGCGGCCTCGACGAGTGCTGGCCGGTTTTCGCTCCCCCAAAAGGGCGCGAACCGAACAACTGTCTGTCGCCGAGGTTGACCAGTCGATCGCATCGGCTTGCCCCAATTCGTCCAGTAGGGCCTGCCAGATCTTCTGCCAGACACCGGCGGTTTGCCAATCGCGGAGGCGACGCCAGCACGTCATGCCGCAGCCGGAGCCCCTCTCCCGAGGCAAATACTCCCAAGGGGTACCTTTCTTCAGATGGGACACCCCATGTTCGCGGCCACACGGGGTCCGTCGTCAGTTGGCCGGCGGCGTGTGATTCCGTTCCGGCCCGGTGACGCCTACGGCGAGCCGCTGTCTCTTTCTTCTCTTCTTCCACGCCTTGTGGAGGGCCACACTGCCCAGGAGGACGGGCAGCTTGAGCAGAGGCACAACCACGTCGCGCGGGGTGACCAGTCCAATCCGCCGGGCCTTTGCGGCGATCCGGAGCAACTGCCGGGGGGTGTAGAACTCGCGGCGGAGGTGGTCGCGGATTTGCCTGAGCTCCTTGCGGCCGTAGCGGTCGGAATAGACGGGGCCGCCGATGCGTTTGTAATAATAGCCCGGCGTACTCTCCACCACTTCCTTCAGGGGTGAGAATTTCTCGATGCGGAGCTTCTGGAAGCTGATAGTGTCCAGTCCGATCTCCTGGGCGAACTTGGCAATATAGAGCATCTCCTCCGCGGTTTCGCCGATGTTGCCGTAGATGAAATAGCCGTGCAGGAGGAAGTCGTACTGCGTCAGGACCGCCATCGAATCCCGAATCACCTGCTGCGTGATGCCCTTTTGCAGTTGGCCCAGGATGCGGTCGTGCGGCGACTCGATCCCCATCAGGAAGATCTTGAAGCCCGCCTGCTGGGCTTTGTCGAGGATCCTGCGATGCTTGGCAATATCGACGCGGGCCTGAACGACGAACATCTTCTTGATACCGTTTTCGATGATCAAATCGCAAAGCTGCTCGCTGCGATGAAGGTTCGTGAACATGTTGTCGTCGCTGAAGAGCACAACGTCGGCGGTGATGCTCTTGAGTTCCTCGATCACCGATTCGATCGGCCGCTCCGTGTACTCTCGCTTTTGCCCGAGCGGGTTGAGACTGAAGGTGCAGAACTTGCACTTGAAGGGACAGCCCCGCGTCGTGAGGATCGTGTCGAACGTCAGCCGGTTAAGCCGACAGCTCCCTTGCAGCCAGTAGTAATCGTGCCGGCGCAGAGACCGGTCCGGATAGGCGATATGCGAGAGATCGGGCAGGTCCTGGTTTTCGTTGTGGACGATTTGGCCGTTGTGTCGAAAGGAGAGCCCACGAATCTTCTCGTACGGCAGGCCCGTCACGATCTGCTTGATAATCTCCTCGCCCTCGCCGCGCACGACCATGTCGATGTTCGGGCAGCGCTCGAATAGGTGCTCGACTTCCAGGGTTGCCTCGTAGCCCCCGACGACTATCGGGACCTCATCGGGCAGTTGGGCGACGAAGTCGCAGATTCTGTCGAATTGCGTGTGCCAGCGGATGCTGACGCACACGAGATCGACGTCCCGGCGGATGAACGCGTTGAGCGTCGCCGGGTCCTGGTAGACCTTCTCATAGCGGAGGTCGAGGAGCGTTACCTTGCCGACCAGGTCTTTCATGCTGGCGGCGATGTACTCCAGGCCGGTGGGCGGGAACAGACCCATGGTCGCCGTCGTATGGGCGAAGTAGGGGTTCAACGCGAGAACGTGTTTGTATCTAATGCCCTTTGACTTCATAACCGGTGGCCCTGCATGCCACACTCTCAATAATCCGCGATTTCCCATCTGCCTTCGTACAGGGTACTTCTGCACGCTGTACGTCTCATGATACCACTATGTTCCATTGAGTTTCAATGGTTCTCGGTGTCAATTTGGCCATGCTTGTTACAAGAATCGGGGAATCTGCGAAGAAATCCAGCATTTTACAGCTTTTTCGACAGACCTCGACCCCGGTTTCTTCACCGCCGAACCGTGTTTTCCTCTCAAAGACGGTCGTCCTGCCCTCGCGAGTTCTGGGCTGGCTCTCAATTGGGCAATGCGACCAAGAATTTCATGAAAAAGTGTCCTCGGCACGGCCACCTCCGCCATCTGGAATACCACGTACCGGGAATGGCTGACCCCCTTCGCACCGATCTTGATCAGCTTTTCCCGTAGCGTCGTCAACGACCAGTGCTTCACGGGACGAGGAAGGGCCAGGCGACGCAGGAAATTTGCCAAGTTGTAAGCCAAGGCAAACAACTGCAACCGCGTCTGGTTGTCATTGAACGTGCGACAAGAGAGCTTCGTCCATTTGATCGCATTCTTGCCTTCCTTGATCCGCTGCTCGGCAGTACCGCGTCCGTTGTAAAACTCGACCACGTTCTTCGCCCGCTTGTTCAAGTTGGTCACGACAAAACCGACGCGCGGGAACAACTCGCCCTGGTGCCACTCGACCTTGGCCACCACCCGACGCGGCTGATGCCAAGATGCGGCCTGATACTGGAAGCTGTGATAAAACGCCTTGGGCCTGCGCGAAGGCCGTCCCACGGGGCGGGTGAGAAGATGCTCGATTTCCCGCTCCAAGACCGCGTTGGCCGTGATGCGAATGGCGTAGTGATAACCTGCTTTCGCCAGCACTCGGTACAGCGCCGGATTGGCAAAGGCGGCATCGTCACGAAAGAACTTGGGGATGCTCAAGTGGCGATACCGCTCGATTGCCGGCAAGAGCGCCCGCCGCCAGAACTTGGCGCTGTGATGATTGCCCCGCCGCAGCAACGGCACGAACTGGTGTTGTCTGTTGCTGCCGAGCCGACTGTCCTCGAACGTGTCTTGAACCATTTCGGTCAGCGCGAACGCCTCATCGAGTTCGCGGTAGGCCAGCAGCCCGGCGTCCGTGGGGACCTTGCTGCCGAGGAATTTGAGCTGCACGCGGCGGTCAAAATTGAGCCTCAGAGCGTCCTTGCGTGCTTCACCCATTGCGTTCTCCATGTCAGGACAGTCAAACTGACGTGAACAGCTCCCACAAGCTCTATGCCATCACACACAGCTATCGACCGATAATGACTTCGCGGCCTCGACGAGTCCCGACCGGCAGTGCCCCCGTCATATTCACGGCCGTGTGATTCACGCCACGTGACAGGTTCCAAGCGAGTACAGCCCGGCTCAGAGAGCCACCGCTCGGAGGCGTGGAGCCCCATGAGAACCGGCGGAGATGCCGTGCTGGGGAATCTGCGGCGGTGCCTGCAAGAAAGGCGGGCTCGGATTGTATCTTGCGCGAAAATACTCTTTGCAGGACCGAGACACAGGGCTATACTGATGCGCTTGAAATGGTGTGCAACCAATAGGTTGGTGGCTCAATGGGAAGGTTGATGTCGTTTGCCTTCTCCTCACAGGCCCACGCAGCAGGCCAAGTGTAGGTGCGGCAAGGCCGCGTATATGACGATTCCAAAGTACGACACGATTGTGATTGGCGGCGGTGTATCCGGGTTGGCGTGCGCCCTTCTTCGTGCCCACAAAGGGGAGCGAGTCGCCGTGATCGAGCGATCCGCTCGTCTGTCGCCGACACTCGAAGGCTTTGTCCGACGGGGCACGTACATGGATTCAGGCTTCCATTACGCCGGCTCGATCGGGCACGATGGATTGCTGCGACACCTGCTGCACAAGCTGGGTCTTTCCGGGCTGTTGAACGGGGCCGCACACAGTTTGGATACGGTCGATCGCGTTCGCTTCCTGCGACCGGCGTTTGATTTCTCCTTCCCCCAGGGCTGGGAGACGCTGGAACAGAGGCTCTGCCAGGTCTTTCCGGCGGATGGCCAGGGGGTGAAGTCTTTTCTGACCGAAGTGCGGGGGCTGTGGGAGCAGGGGCGGACCGCATTCGTGCAGGATTGCGGCAGGAGTCTCGGGATGCTCTTCACCAGCAGCGGCGGCAGCCTTCAGGAAGCACTCGACCGGTGCACCGGCAATCCCGTGCTCCAGGGCCTTCTGAGCTCTCATGCGGTCTTGTATGGTACGCTCGCCAAGGAGACTTCCTTGCTGTTCCACAGCCAGGTGGCGGGTTCTTACTACGAGTCGGCCGGTCTGATCGAGGGGGGAGGCCGGGCCTGGGTGGAGGCCTTTCAGGAGGCTCTGTCCGATGCCGGCGTGGAACTGATGTGTGCCCGGAAGGTCTCCCGCATCCACCTGGACGATCAACGTGGATTTGCAGCCGTGGAGTTGGAGACGGGTGAAAGGCTGTCGGCGGACCGATGTATCAGTACGGCGCATCCGAAGCTTACACTGGAGATGGTGCCGCCGAATGCATTCACTCCCGCTTACCGGCGGCGGGTCCGTGAGCTTGAGGAGACGCCATCAGCGGTGGTCCTGTACGGGCGATGCCCGTCCGCAACCTTCTCCGGCAATCTGATTCTCGCCGACGAGCCGCATACGATTGCTGATTGGATGCGACTGCCCGTGGAGGCGCGTCCCTTGTTTGTCAGTTCCCCCGTGGGGACGGCGACGTGCGGGGTTTCTGTCATCTGCCCGGCGACCTTGGCGGACGTGCCCGGCAGCGGCGATTGTGGGGATGGCGAGCGACCCGAGGGGTACCGTGCGTGGAAGATGGAGTTAGGGGATCGGCTTGTCCGGCGCCTGGCGGGCTATGCGCATGATTTGGTCGGTGGCTTTGAGCTGCTGGATGTGGCTACGCCCCTGACGTTTCGAGACAGGCTGAGCAGTCCTGAAGGCGGGCTGTACGGGGTCAAACATCGTCTTGTAGATATGCCTTTGCTGCCCCGGACGTCGGTGAAAGGGCTGTACCTTTCCGGTCAGGCTGTCGTGGCGCCCGGCGTATTGGGGGCCTTGTGTGCGAGTTTTCTTACGGAGAGTTGTATCCTCTGATGAGCTTACGGGGTAACGAAAGCCATATATTGCAGCAGCGGGTCGCGGTCACGGGACTCGGCGCAGTCACTCCCTTTGGCTGTGGCGTGCCCACAATGTGGCAGGCGCTCATGGAGGGCCGGACGGCCGTACGCCACTGCCCCATGCTTGCGGAGGTAAAGGGTCTGCGCACCACCGTCGCCGCCAGTGTGCCCGACGTGGATGCCCGGTGGATCGACCGCAGGAAACGCAGGTATATGTCCAAGATGTCGATCTACGCCACGACTGCCGCGCATGAGGCGATGCAGATGGCCGGCTTGACGCCGGAGCAGTTGCAGGACGTTCGGGCGGGCGTCTGCGTCGGTTCGACTACGGGCAGCACCATCGAGACCGAGAGCCTGTTCTGTGACGTGCTCAAAGAGCGCAGCATCGAGGGAATGAAATCAACGCATTTCTTTAAGATCATGAACAATTCCTGTGCGGCCAACTTGGCCCAGGCCCTGGGGATTCGCGGCCGCGTGCTGGCCCCGTCGGCGGCGTGTGCTACCGGGACGATCGCGATCGGATTGGCCGCGGAGAGCATTGCCTTGGGCAAGCAGGATGTGATGATTTGTGGTGGGGCTGATGAGCTCCACGTGTTGACCGTTGGCGTGTTCGATACGTTGGAAGCGTCGTCCCGCGCTTACAACGACCGCCCTGACCTGACGCCGCGACCCTTCGACCGGGATCGTGATGGGATCGTCTGCGGCGAGGGGGCGGGCCTGGTCGTACTGGAGAGTCTGGAGCATGCACGCGCGAGAGAGGCCAACATTCTCGGCGAGGTTTGTGGGTTCGCCGTGAACAGTTCGCCGGAGGATATCGCGAATCCCGGGTCCGAGTCCATGGTGGAATGTATGCTGACGGCCGTGGAGGAATCGGGATTCCGCAAGGAGCAGGTCGGCTACCTCAGCGCGCACGCCACCGGGACGATTCGAGGCGACACGGCGGAGTGTGAGGCTGTGGAGCAAGTGTTCGGCGATGTGCCGGTCAGCAGCCTGAAGGGACACATGGGCCATACGATGGCGGCCTGCGGCGCGCTGGAGTTCATTGCCACGCTCCTGATGCTGCACAACGGCGTGCTGCTGCCTACGCGGAATCTGCGCGAGCCGGACGATACGTGCGGCCGTTTGAACCTTCTAACGAATATCGAGCATCGACAGGTTGAAGTGGCGATATCCAACAATTTTGCCCTGGGTGGAGTCAACTCGGCCGTGGTTATCAGGAGATCGATCTGTGACAGATAGCGAGATAATTGAATTGATCAACCGCAGTCTCATCAACGAGTTTGAACTGGACCCCGGCGCCATGGCGCCGGACGCGCATCTCGTGGAAGGGCTGGGCTTCGACAGTCTTGATTTCGTTGATGTCGTCGTCGTGCTGCAGCAGGCCTTTGGTGTGACGCTGAGAGAGGAGCCTCGCGTGCGGGAAGTTAGAACACTGGGCGACCTGCATCGGTTGGTGATCGAGAAAAAGCGGGAGTTGGAGAGCTCCAAGGGGGCCTGATGGCTCCCACGTTGCGGCAACATCTGGAGGCCATGGGTATGGGAACGTACGCAGGACAGGTGATCGGGATTCCAAAGAGGTGTCGGAGGGTCGCCTCACGGATGACCGTGGTCGTGATGAATATCTGGGTGCCGGTCCTGATGCTCCTGGAGACCTTGATCGGGATCGCCATTTTCCCTCTGCTGCTGGTTGTAATGCGAGTGGTGACCCGCTGGCCGCTCGGGAAAATCATGCGTTATTTCGTCCGGCTGTACGGACGTGTCTGGTTGTGGATTGTCTCGCCCTTTGTTCGTATGAAGGTGACGGGGGGCGATCCACAGCGACTGGCGCGACCGAGCATCTACGTCGTGAATCACCTGTCGCTCTTCGATATCTTCGTCACGTCCGCCATGCCCGTGTTCGACGTGGTGATTTGCCTGCGGTCGTGGCCCTTCAGGATGGTTTGGTTCAGGCCGTTCATGCGGCTGGCGGAGTATATGGACATCGAGCGCCTCCCGTGGGACCAGATCGTCCAGCAGGTGCAGCAGATCTTCGATGAGGGGCGGTCCATCCTGTTGTTTCCCCAGGGGCACCGCAGCCGGGACGGTCAGCTCACGCGTTTCTATTCCGGGGCATTCAGACTGGCGATCCAGTTCGACGCTCCAATCGTGCCGATGTGCATCACGGGGACGGATCGGCTGCTGCCTCCGGGACGCCGATGGATGGCGCCTGCGGACGTGAAACTGGAGTGGCTGGACCCGATTGAGCCGACGGCATTCCAGGGAGAACTCGGACATATCAAGTTGCGAAAGCATGTCAAGGATTCGATGGGAGCTTGTCTTGCCAGAAACCAGCTCTGACCAATCTGTCGATCCCGGGCTTGCGACTGTCCCGGGGTTGGAGTGCGTTTCGGCGGCGCCGTATCAGTCCGTGGAGGCGATCGCGCTGTGCACGAATCGGCTGCTGGCTCGGCACGTTGAGTATTGCTACGAGCACTCCGGCTTCTATCGAGAGCGATTCGACCACGCCGCCGTCAAGCCGCAGGATATCCGATGTGTGGCGGATTTGCGTCGGCTGCCCTTCACCACCAAGGCGGACTTGGCCGAGCACATGAGTGAGCTGCTGTGCGTGCCGCAGCGCGAGGTGGTGGATATCTGCCAGACCTCCGGCACGACGGGCACGCCCGTT
>CBFDDG010000185.1:0-8747 GCA_965603505.1 uncultured Phycisphaerae bacterium
CGGCGGACGGAGGGCCGGTGTGCCGCGAAATATCGCGACATGTGAGCGGGAATCGTCAAATTCGACGGAAATTTATTTTGACAGGGCCGGGCCGTCTGCTAAAATCTGGGGTTTCGATACGGAAACAAGAAGAGAGTACGTCTATGAAGAGCTTTGTGGCAAAGAAGGGTCAGGTGGAGCAGAAATGGGTCCTGGTGGACGCCGAGGGGGCCGTGCTCGGTCGCATGGCGGCCAAGATCGCTCCGATTCTGATGGGTAAGACCAAGCCGACGTATACGCCGAACGTGGACGTCGGGGATTACGTCGTGGTGGTCAACGCCGAGAAGGTGAAGCTGACCGGCAAGAAAGCGGAGCAAAAGGAATATGACTGGTACACCGGCTATCCGGGGGGACGGAAGGTGGCCAGTTTTGCCCGGATGATGGCGAAGAGACCGACGCGGATCGTGGAGTTGGCCGTTCGGCGGATGCTGCCCAAGACGCAGACGGGACGCAAGGCCCTCAAGAAGTTGAAGGTCTTCCCCGGGCCGGAACACGAGCACCACGCCCAGAAGCCGGAGAAGATAGAACTGTTCTAAGCGGAACCAAGGAGCTATGGCAGAGAATACACCTGAAAACGCGGCGGTAGAAAAAAAGCCCAAGGCAGAGGCGGCCGAAGCCAAACCGACCCTCGCCCCGGGCAATACGGGCAAACAGAAGTACGGCTACTGGTGGGGCACCGGCCGGCGCAAGACGTCCGTCGCCCGGGTGCGAATCCGACCGGGCAACGGCAAGCTCCTCGTCAACAAGAAGGAGCTCGACGACTACTTCAATAGAGACCAGGATCGCAAGGCGGTTGTGGCGCCTTTGAAGGCCGTGCATGGCGAGAAGGCCTTTGACGTCTTTATCAACGTCAGAGGCGGCGGCATCACGGGGCAGGCCGGCGCATCCCTGCTCGGAGTCGCCAGGGCCTTGAGGTGCTACGACGAAAACTACATCGGCATCCTGCGGGATCACGGGCACCTGACGCGCGACCCGAGGATGGTCGAGCGGAAGAAGCCCGGCCAGCCGGGTGCGAGGCGGAGATTCCAGTTCTCGAAACGTTAATCTGCGAAACAACGAACCAGACTGCGACAGCCGCCGAGAGAGAATCTTAGCGGCTGTTTTTTTAGGAGTGCATATGGTGCGAGTGGCAATCATAGGAGCCAGCGGCTACACGGGGGCCGAGTCCATCCGGATTCTTCTGCGACACAGCGAAGCGGAGTTGACGTATCTGACCGCCCTTCCGGAAGAGTGTGGGCCGGCAGAGGTCGTCTTTCCCGAATTCCAGGGTCGGTGCAGCCTGCCGATCAAGCCGCTGGACCTGAACAAGCTCAAGACGATGGCGGACGTGGCTCTGTGCTGTCTGCCACACAAGGTCTCGATGCAGTTCGTGCCCGAGCTGCTCAGCGCGGGCGTCAAGGTCATCGACTTCAGCGCGGACTACCGACTGAAAGATGCCCAGGTTTACGAGAAGTTCTATCAAGTCACCCACACGGATGCGACGAATCTGAAGGACGCCGTCTATGGCTTGCCCGAGTTGTTCCGGGGGCAGATCAAGAAGACGCGGCTCGTGGCCAATCCCGGATGCTTCCCGACCGGGGCAGTCCTGGCGATGGCCCCGCTGCTAAAGGCGGGCCTCATCGAGACCGAGTCCATTATTGTCAACGCGGTCACGGGGGCATCCGGAGCGGGCAAGAACCCTTCGAGCAAGTTCCATTTCCCGAACATGAACGAGAACATCTTCGCCTACGGGATCGGGACGCACCGCCACATGCCGGAGATCGAGCAGATCGCCGCCGAGGTGGCGGGTTCGCCGGTGCAGGTGCTGTTCCAGCCGCACGTTGGGCCCTTCGACCGCGGCATCCTCTCAACCGTCTATTGCCGGCCAAAGAAGACCGTCGCCGCCGAGCGACTCTTGCCGCTGTACCAGGATTTCTATCAGGGCGAGCCCTTCGTGCAGGTACGCAAGACGGCGCCAGGGGTCAAGGACATCTGTGGGACGAACTATTGCCACCTCTTCCCGACGCAGGTCAAGGGGAGGATCGTGGTCTTCTCGGCGATCGATAACCTGACGAAAGGCGCCTCCGGCCAGGCCATCCAGAACATGAACCTCCTCTTCGGCCTCCGGGAGACCATGGGCCTGGAATAGCCGCACGTACGCAGGAGGGACTCGTGAACAAGATCGAGGAAATCCGCCGGAAGAGACAACACGCACACGAGAAGTTGCTGTCCCTGGATTCGAAGGTCTATCGGGCCTTCCTGGACATGGAGGCGGCCGCCTACTCCGACGGGGCCCTGGTCCGGAAGTACAAAGAACTTGTGGCCGTTGGTATATCGGTCGTGATTGATTGTGAATCCTGCATGCAGTGGCACGTCGAGCAGGCCGCCAAAGCCGGCGCCACACAGCAGGAGGTCCTTGAGGCCATCGAGGTCGGGATCGAAATGGGCGGCGGTCCGGCCACTGTCTCGGCTCGCTTCGCCCTCGAGGCCATGGACCGTGCGTTCCAATGATCTCGGAGTTCTGAGGAGGCGCGGAGCACAAAACACCTGAGTTTATCGCTTTCGGCCTCCAGCATGTTTTGATAAGATCGCTTTTGCCGCTGCGGGGGATAGGGCTCCGCAGGAGTGCGACCTGAGCACCGCAGCGGCGCCATACAGCATGGGGTCGGTAACCGACAAAGTGCCGACCCCTTGTGAACATGCTGGTGGCTGTAATGCGGCAAACTCCCGCCTCGTCAGAGGCGGCTCGCAGTGGTGCTCCTGAGTTGCGGATGGTCGCAGAGTACGACCGTATGGCGAGTTCCAGGTATGGCAGTGGCCTAAAGGGCCTTCACGCCAAGCCCAATGACATGATGCATTTCCGGGTGATGGTTTGGAGAAAATGAAGAATACGCTCAGAATCGCCACGTGTCAGTTCGCGGTCAGCGAATCGGTGGAGTCGAACGCCCGCACGATTCGACGATTCCTCCGGAAAGCCCTAAAGGCCGATGCCGAGATCGTTCACTTCTCCGAATGCGCGCTGAGCGGCTACATCGGCGTGGATCTGCCCTCATTGGACGGCTACGACTGGGCCTTGTTGAGAGCCGAGACCTTGAAGATCATGGCGCTGGCCGGCGAGCTGGGCGTCTGGGTCGTCCTGGGCAGCACGCACCCGTTGACTCCGCCGCACAAGCCGCACAACTGCCTGTATCTCATTAACGCCGAGGGCAAGCTCGTCGATCGCTACGACAAGAGGTTCTGCACGCCGGGCGATCTGGACCACTTCACGCCCGGCAATCGATTCGTGACGTTTACCGTGAACGGCGTCCAGTGCTCCTTGCTCATCTGCTTCGATCTGCGTTTCCCCGAGATCTATCGCGAGCTCTACAAGCTGGGCGTACAGTGCGTCTTTCAGTCCTTCTACAACGCCCGGCAGAGGGGCCCGAGCGTGCACACGCATATCATGCGGCAGACGATGCAGAGTCACGCGGCGACAAACCATTTCTGGGTCAGCATGACGAATTCGAGCGGCTACTACTCGCCGTACCCATCCTGCTTCATCCAGCCGGACGGCATGATCGCCGAGCAGCTCCGCGCCAACCGCCCGGGCATGATGGTCAACACCGTGGACCTGAACCGGGAGTTCTACGACCCGATGGCCGGCTTCCGCGAAATGGCCCTCGCCGGCAAGCTCAACAACAGCCTGGGTGACATCAACGAGCCACGATCGAAGAACACAACTATCCTGTGACTGTTCGCGAAATAATACAGTTGGAGAAGACAACACATGACCAATGACAGCATTACGGCCCCAAAGGGAATCTCGGCGGCGGGGGTCGCGTGCGGAATCAAGGTTTCGGGCAAGTCGGATCTTGGATTGTTGGTGTGTCCGGGCGGGGCGACCGCGGCGGCGGTGTTTACGACGAACAAGATCGTCTCGGCGGCGGTGCAGGTCAGCCGGGAGCATATAAGCAGCCGCAAGGTCCACGCGGTGGTCGTCAATTCCGGGAATGCCAATGCCTGCACGGGAAAGATGGGTCTGGCCAATGCAGAGAGAATGTGCGGCCTGACGGCGCGGCACCTGGGCGTCGAGCCGAGCGAAGTGCTCGTGGCCTCAACGGGGATCATCGGCCATCAACTGCCCATGGACAAAGTGACGGCCGGGATCGCCCAGGCCGCTGAGCGTCTGTCGGAATCGCCGGAGGCGGGGCTCGCATTTGCCCAAGCCATTATGACCACCGATACACGGTGCAAGCAGGCGTACCGCCAGATCAAGCTGTCGCGGGCGACGGCGAGAATCGCGGGTACGGTCAAGGGCGCGGGGATGATCGGCCCCAATATGGCGACGACCCTGCTGTTCATCACCACCGACGCGGCGATCAGCAAATCCTTGCTGGGCAAGGCCCTGAAAGACGCTGTCGATTCCTCGCTCAACAGGCTCACGGTGGACGGGCACCAGAGCACGAATGATACCGCAGTCCTTCTGGCTTCGGGCATGGCGGGTAATGAGCGGATCGTAGGGCGAGCGTCCTCGCTCGCCAAAAGTCGTGCGGGGACGCACGACCTACGCAGATTTACGGCGGCCCTCATCGACCTGTGCACGGATCTGGTCCGGCAGATGGCCCTGGACGCCGAGGGGGCGACGCGGATATTCACGGTCGTTGTCAAAGGAGCGGCCACCAAGGCCGATGCCACGCGGGCGGCCCGGGCGGTCGCGGACTATCCGCTCTTCAAGTGCGCCGTCCACGGCGGCGACCCCAACTGGGGGCGCATCATCTGCGCGGTGGGCTCCTGCGGCGTGAAACTGAATCCTGAGAAGCTCTCCTGCCGACTGGACAATCTGTACGTCTTTCGCAATGGGACTCCCACGAAGTTCGACGTCGAACAGGCATCGCGCATCGTCTCCCAGCAGGAGCACACAATTACCATTGATCTGGGAGTGGGTCGAAGCCGCGATTTCTATTACGGCTGCGACCTCAGCGCCGAATACGTGCGAATCAACGCCGACTACCACACGTAAAGCGACACGATCCACGCGGGGGGACTCTCACCGTAGCAAGGCCGAAATCGCGGGCGCTATCAGACCCCAGAGCGAGCAGGGGCCGCGATTTCTCCACGGGTCGGCCGAAAAAGGCTTGAAAAGCGGGTTCGGTTCGGTAAACTCTTTGGACTCTTGGATGATTGTGTACGCCAAACAGATCCATTACATCGAAAGGAGCTAAGAAGTGAGTGCGCTCAAAAAGATTATTGGGCTGTCAGTGCCGATCCTGGCCCTGAATACCGTGGCGAGAGCCGCAGAAGCGGCCGACGTCGCCGCGCCGACGGGTACGCCGTGGATCTGGTATATGGCGCCTCTGACATCGCTGCTGGCCCTGGGGTTCGCCGTCTACTTTTACAGGAAGATGATGGAAGCCCCCGAAGGCACAGAGAAGATGATCGAGATCGCACACCACGTGCGTGAAGGCGCCTACGCCTACCTGTTCCGGCAGTACAGCGTGGTGAGCATCGTGTTCGTCGTCCTGCTGGCGATCTTCGCCTTTCTGGCCTACAAGGGCGTGCAGAACCCCTTCGTTCCGGTGGCCTTCCTGACTGGCGGGTTCTTTAGCGGCCTCTGTGGCTTCCTCGGCATGAAGACGGCGACCAACGCCTCCGCCAGGACCGCCCAGGGGGCCAGCAAGAGCCTCAACAGCGGCCTGCAGGTCGCCTTCCGTTCCGGCGCCGTCATGGGGCTGGTCGTCGTGGGCTTTGGCCTCTTCGACATCTCCATGTGGTACCTGATCCTCGACAAGATCGTCTATACGGCCACCCACATGCGGGACGGCCTGACGCTCGGGGGACTGACCCTGGTCAAGGCGGGGATGGTCGCCGATCATAAGCTCGTGGAAATCACCACGACGATGATCACCTTCGGCATGGGCGCCTCCACGCAGGCCCTGTTCGCCCGTGTCGGCGGCGGTATCTACACCAAGGCCGCCGATGTTGGGGCCGACCTGGTCGGTAAGGTCGAGGCGGGGATTCCGGAAGACGATCCCCGTAACCCGGCCACCATCGCCGACAACGTGGGCGACAACGTCGGCGACGTGGCCGGCATGGGCGCCGACCTTTATGAGAGCTATTGCGGCTCGATCCTGGCCACGGCAGCGCTCGGCGCGGCCCTGCCCCTGGCCGCCGTGAAGGCCAGCGGCATGGACCCGCTCAAAGCCGTCCTCGCCCCGATGATGGTCGCGGGACTCGGCATCATTCTGTCCATCGTCGGCGTGTTCATGGTCCGATGCAAAGAGGACGCCACCCAGAAGAACCTGCTGCGGGCGTTGCTGTTCGGAACGCTGGGCAGTTCAGTGCTGATCCTCGTAGCCGTGGCCCTGCTGGCGACGACCAGTTGGATTAGCTGGGGCATCTTTGGCTCGGTCGTCTCCGGTCTCCTTGCCGGCGTGCTGATCGGCCAGTTCACGGAATACTACACGTCCGACGAGTACAAGCCGACCAGAGGCATCGCCGGCCAGGCGGTTATGGGACCGGCGACGACGATTATCGACGGTTTCGCCACGGGCATGTACTCGGCGGGACTGCCGGTCATTACGATCGTCATCGGCATTCTTTGCGCGTTCGGCTTTGCCGGCGGCTTCTCCAACATAGCGATGGGCCTCTACGGGATCGGCTTCGCCGCCGTCGGCATGCTGGCGACGCTTGGCATCACCCTGGCGACGGACGCCTATGGCCCGATCGCCGACAACGCCGGCGGCAATGCGGAGATGAGCGGTCTGGGGCCGGAAGTCCGCAAGAGGACCGACGCCCTGGATTCTCTGGGCAATACGACGGCCGCGACGGGCAAGGGCTTTGCCATCGGTTCGGCCGCCCTGACGGCCATGGCCCTGCTGGCCGCCTACATCGAAGAAGTGCGAATCTGGATCGGCAGGCTGGCGGCCGAGGCGGGCGGCGAATATGTCGTCGGGTCGATCACTTTCGTCAGCGATGCGGCGGCCGCCGTCGGGGGCAAGATCCATTATGCGACGGCAGAGATGGCCGATTTTGTCAATGCCTATAACCTCACCATCATGAACCCCAAGCTGATCGGCGGCCTGTTCCTTGGCGCGATGATGGCCTTCGTCTTCTGCGCCATGACCATGAAGGCCGTCGGCCGGGCCGCCGGCGCCATGGTCGAGGAGGTGCGCCGCCAATTCAAGAATATCCCGGGCATTATGGAAGGCACGGGCACGCCGGACTATGCCCGGTGCGTCTCGATCTCCACGAAGGGCGCCCAGAGGGAAATGATCCTGCCATCGCTGCTGGCAATCATTGTGCCGGTGCTGACTGGCTTACTGCTCGGCGTCTCGGGCGTCATGGGCCTCCTGGCGGGCGGCCTGACCGCCGGCTTTACACTGGCCATCACGCTCAACAACGCCGGCGGCGCCTGGGACAACGCCAAGAAGTACATCGAAAAGGGCGCCCTTGGCGGCAAGAAGCTGCCCGACGGCACCAAGAACCCGGTCCACGGCGCCGCCGTCATCGGCGACACGGTCGGCGATCCGTTCAAGGATACTTCCGGGCCCAGTCTGAACATCCTGATTAAGCTGATGACGATGGTCAGCGTGGTCTTCTCCGGCGTGATCGTCAAGTTCTCGCCGCAGATCAGCGAGTGGCTCCACCTCGGCAGCCAGTAAGCCGGGCGATGCCGCTCGTCCGGGGCAACGGTTGACGTTGCCGGACGATCTCTGTACTCTGAAGGGGCGGCCCCTGTGTGGCCGCCCCTTTGCTTTCACAGTGAGGACTGGACTTCTGCAAGTAAGGATACAAGGATTGGCGAGAAGAAAACCGAACAAGCAAGCAAAGGATTTTGCCATCACGGCGGCGAAGGTCGCCGAGGACCGGCATTGCACCGAGATCGTCGTCCTCGATCTGCGGGGCCTGTCGCCCGCGACCGACTACTTTGTGATTGCCACGGGAACCAGCGGGAGGCAGATGAAGACGGTCGCCGACGAAATCTCCCAGGCGGGCCGGGAGCAGGGGATGCCGCGTTTTGGCCGGGCCGGCTATGACCAGGCCCGCTGGGTCCTGCTCGACTTCGTGGATGTCATCGTCCATCTCTTCGACCAGGAGTACCGTGGCTACTACGACCTCGACCTCCTCTGGGGCGATGCAGAAAGAGTTGAGTACTGATTCAAGACGCTTTTTTGCCACAGAGGACACAGAGAGCACAGAGATATGAAATGTCCGACGACCTGACGGAAAGAATCATAGGCGCAGCAATCGAGGTCCACCGGGAATTGGGGCCGGGACTTCTGGAATCCATCTATGAGGAGGCTCTCTGTTATGAATTCGACCTCCAGCAAATTCGTTACGAGCGCCAAGTTCCAACCGATATCGTCTACAAGGGTCACGTCATCAAGGGCCAGAGGCTTGATCTGCTGGTGGACAGGGAGGTTGTCGTCGAGGTGAAGTCGGTGAGCAAGACGCCTGCGGTTGTGGTTTCGCAAACCATCTCATACCTGAAGGCCACGTCATTGAGACGAGGCCTGATTGTCAATTTCGGCGAGCGACGACTGATTGATGGCATCAAACGGGTTTCTGTTTAGGTGAACGTTCTTCTGGCCACAAGGAGCGCGGCGGACACGGAGACTGCCAATAGGTGATCTCACGCCAAATCTCTGTGTTCTCTGTGGTCTCTGTGGCTGAAGTGGATTTGGCTTTGGTCGAATGGGCAAGTGACGGAATGAAATCTACCGTAGACATACTCGAGGCGCACATATCCG
>CBFDDG010000186.1:0-8729 GCA_965603505.1 uncultured Phycisphaerae bacterium
TCCGGATGAGGACTTGGCCGCAGCGAACAAGTGATGCTCGATCGGCGTGGTCCAGCGGTAGTACTGCGGCTTGCGACCGAATCCGTATACGGTGGAATCGTCGAATACAAGCACGCGTCCGGCCGGAGCGACCTTGCCGGACAGGTAGTACCCACACCAGCCGCTGACGAATCGGCTGCCGTACATCCAGTAGGAACGATGCCACAGATCGTCGTCGAGGAACCCAGTCGGACAGAACAGGTGGGCATGGTCCGGATTCTGCGTCGCAGGCGGCGCACCCCGATCCGCGTCTGTCCCGGCCGGAAACTTCTCCAAAGGCAACCGCGTCCCGTCCAAGCTGAACGGCTGCGACCGCATGTAGATCAGCCGCCCGTCACTGGAGAGGATGTCCGGCAGCGCAACCGGCATGTTCAGCCAGCTCACATAGGCGTGGAGGTCCCGGTTGGCATTGGCCGGATCGCGGTCATCCAGCGGCGTCTGCGACAGGACAGCCCCGGTCTTCGCATTGAGCCGCCAGAGCCGCAGGCCGCCATTCAGAAACATCGACCGACCCGCCACGCAGTACAGCACCCCCTCCCGCACGAGCACGCTGCCATGTACCGGCCAGACGGATTCCACCTGCTCGAACGCCACCACGCGCCGGTCGGCCGGTGCCGCGCAGAAGCGCCATATGAGCGCACCGTCGGCGGCACGGAGGCAATACACGTACCCATCCGCAGAACCGAACAGTACGCGACCTTCGTAGATCGTCGGCGGAGAATCAATTCGCCCCCCTGCCGTATACTGCCAGAGCCGCTGCCCAGAATCCGCGTCCAGGGCGTGGAGGGTATGCGTGTCCTTCGAGGCGATGAAGACCCTCTTGTCGGCCACTACCGGACTCGTGAGCGTTCCGGCGAGCCGAACCCGCCAGCCCTCGGTGAGCGATGCGCGTATCGCCGTACTCGCGCGACCACTTCGCGCATTGTCGTGACGGTACGTGGGCCAGTCGTCGTCCGCCGGCTGCGCTTTCACCTTCTTCGCATAGGCCGGACCCCGTTCGAGACGTGCATCGTTCGGGAGCACTTGCAGAGCATCATCACCCCGAGCGGCAGGCGCCAGTGCGTTGAAGCCGTACATCTTGGATTCCAGGTAACACGCGCACGGATGAGGCGGGTTGTAGACCAGGCCGTTGGCGGGCATCACGCCATACAGGCACGCGCCGCGAACCCAGTGATGCGGAATCCATCGCTCGCTGTTGATGTCGAGGAACTCGATTCCCGCCCTCGACATCAGCAGGTAGTTATCCGTCGCCTTGCCCCGGTAGCACCGATGGTGGAACCAATAGGTCTCGATGTCCGGCGGAAACTCGCTCTTGACCTCGCCCGTGCGCGGATCCCGCCCGGTAAACACGCCGACCGCCCTGCCGCTGGTCGTCTCGCCCGTCCATACCAGGCCGTTCGCCACGAGAAGGTCTTCGGCCGACCGATAACCCGAGGGCGGATGATAGGCCGTCCAGAGGACCTCGCCCGTATCCGCCGACAGGGCCGTCATCGTATCCTGGCCGCTCCTGTACCACGACCCCGTCTGCCCACCGGCGGTTTCGCCGCCTGAAAACAGAACAACGCCTTCATACACCACGAGCGTTGGGGCATAGAACGCCTTTATGATTTCCGACCGGCCCACCGGCTTGGACCGCCACAGCACTTCCCCGTCGGACCGCCTGAGGCAGACGACGCTCGAACCGTCGTGGAAGAAGACGCGCTGCCGGTCGGCGGCCAGCGTACTCGTGAGGACGCGCCCCGTCCGGCTCCAGAGGACCCGGCCGCTCTGCGCATCAACGGCCATGACCTTTCGGGCCCGCTCATCCCAAAATGGACCGTTGCTCGCATGCTTGATCTGCGCGGGATCGGCAAACGCCGGCTCTTCCATGTTCGCGTTAACCAGCAGAAACAGGACTCCGTCGGAATAGATCACTTCTTCGGTCGCCCGCGTGCCCTGGTACGTCCTGACCGTTCGGCCCGTCGCTGCATCGAACGCCGTCAGCGGACCATTCAGGCTGAGCGTCGCGTAGACACGCGGACCCGTCGCGACCAGACGACGCGGCAACTGGGCGGGCCCGCTCTTGAGCGGCCACAGATGTGTGTGCCACGCGCCCATCCGCCGCTTCCAGAGAACCGTGCCGTTGAATGCGTCGCGGGCCACCAGCGTCCACTCGGGAGGCACGAGGATCGAGGCGCGCGAAGCCTCATCGATGATGTAGAAGATGCGTCCACCTGCCGAGACGGCAGCACTGACACTCGACATCCGGTCGTGATGCCGCCCATACTTCGGACTGCCAATCCACTGCATGCGGCGGGGCGGGCCGATGACTTTGTCATGCGAGACGGCGTTGTTCGACGCATCATGCAGGTAATGCGTCCAGTCGTCGATCGCCTCGGGCCGGGGCTTGACTACCCTGCTCCACCCGTCCGACGCCTTGATCAAGGCCACCCCATTCGGGCACAGCACCCGCATCACCTCATCCGTTGAGACCCCGCCGAGGTCCGCCGACACGACCAGATTCACAAGATTATCGATGTACGGCAGGCGATCTCCCTTTAACTGTGCTGCCGAGACAGTCCCATAAAGCCCGAGCGACTGGATATGCTGCCGGGCTTTCGCCACGTTGGCCGCGCCGGCATCCAACCCGTGAACGAGATATGCGTCGGTCGCGCGCAGGGCCGCTGTGAGTTTGCCGTCGCCACAGCCGATGTGAACGATCAAGCCACCCGTGACATCGCAGGTCTCCAGGATCTCCCGGGCCTGCCGCTGCGGCGTCTGTTGTCCCGCTGCCACGCCCGTGCAGATCGTCGAGGAAAAGAGAATACAGGTGAAGGCTGCGGCGAGTTTTGCGACACCGTTCATGATCTTTCTCCTTCTCCAGCAGGCATCTTCGACGACGGCTCATGGCGCTGCCCGCGTCGACGGGCGCAACCATGCCCCGATATTCTATCGCAACCGGCCCATGCGCTCAACCGGCTTCTGTCACGCCGCAGATGCGGAAAAAGCTTGAAAAACGCGACGAGACGTGTAACAATCATGACGCGGTTACGTCTTAAGTCGAGATAGCCAAGGTGCGCATTAGGCCAGTTCCTGGTAGGAGACATCGAGATGAGACGAACAATGCAGGCCCTCGTATTCATAACGGTCATCCCCACCTTGTTCGCCCCGGTCGTCCGGTCGCAGGAGGAGCAATGGCTGCAGTACCGCTCATCCAATGAGGCCGCAGCGATCATCGGGAGCATGCGGTCGGTATATTACCAGGTCGGGGCCGAGAGGCCCGAGGGCATCAAACTGCCCGAGTTCACCTGCGAACGTCCGCTCTTCTACGGATGGAATACGCCCATGGCCCAATCGGGCAAGATCTGGCTCGCGTTCGATGCAAGCAGTGGGCCCAATGTGTACGACCGGCTGTACATCGACGCCAACGGCGACGGCGACCTGTCCGATGAACCCCCGTACGAGCCGTACCGGCGGGACAGCAATCAATGCTACTTCGGACCGGTAAAGATCGTTTTCGACACCGAGGACGGCCCTGTCACCTACCATCTGCGCGTGCAATCCTATTCGTCTACGAGTCAAAACTACTGCGTCGTGACCCCTGCCTGCTGGTATGAGGGACCGGTCACGCTCGACGGCGAGAAGAAACACTGCGTGCTCATCGACTTCAATGGCAACGGCACATTCAATGACAAATCGACCAATGCGGGTGAGTGCGACTACATCCGGATCGGCCCGGAAAGCAGTCGCGACAGCCGGTACGTCGGGAACTACATCGAAGTCGACGACAAACTCTACAGGACCCAGATCGCCCGCGACGGCGCCTTCATCATTCTGAGCAAGGCCGACGACGTACCCTACGGCACGGTCCGGCTGGCCGAAGCCATCACGAATTTTGCCGCTGCCGGCGAGAACGGCCTGTTCCTCCGAGAGCCGAAGGACGGCACGATCCGCCTGCCCGTCGGCGACTATCGCGTGGATTACTGGAGCGCCGTCAAGAAAGATGACAGCGGCGCCAAATGGGAGCTTCGCGGACAGTACTTCCGGGGTGACGCCGGCAACTTCACCGTCGCAGAAAGTAAGGAAACTGTCCTGCCATTCGGCGAGCCCGTTCACTCGGCGGTTTCCGTCCAGCAGAGCGGCTCCTACCTTTCGTTCGGTCAGAGCCTGGAGGGCCGGCACGGCGAGCGCATCGATCTGACCCGCAACGGCTCGCGACCCCAGCCGCCCAAGCTGCGGATCAGGAATCGGGACGGGACCTACGACCGGGGCATGAGCTTCGAGTATGGCTGAGGCGGCACCTGCTCGCTCCGGTGGCCGGAGCCCAAAGACGTAGACAGACCGTTCATCGCAAGCGTGGAAGTCGCCGGGCCGTTCCGGGTCCTGGCTCATCAACTCTGGATCAAGCCCCAGAAGCGAAGCCTCCTGGTGACGGGTCAAGCCATCGTCCCCCAGACGGCGCAGGCCGGCAGCAGCGATCCGAATGCCAACGTGGCCAACCTGATCGGCCAAAACGGTCTGGCCGACCGGGATCGGGATGGTCGCAACGAGCACAGCAGTGCCTCGGACAACATGTGGCTCAGTGCAAAAGGGCAAACCCAAACCTGGCTCGAGTTCGACCTCGGCGAGGCCCACAAGCTGGGGACCATCTGCATCTGGAACTTCAACGACACCTGGTATACGGACCGTGGCGCCCGCCAGGTGGATGTCTCCATCTGGACGCAGGAGACCGGCTGGCGCAAGCTCCACGACGATTTGTCACTGGTCCGGGCCGAGGGCGGCGACGACTACGACGAGCCCGTCGTCGTCAACCTCGACAACGTCACCGCACAAAAGATCCGCCTGGATGACCTCGCCAACTACGGCGACGCCGACCACATCGGTCTGAGCAAGGTCCAGTTCTTCAAACCCCGCGGGCCGGAGGCCGTCAGACCCTGGCCAATCGACGGCGCTCAGGGCGCTGCGAACTCCGCGGTGACTCTCCAGTGGCAACCCGGATTAGGCGCCGTCACACACAACGTCTATCTTGGTGACGATCCCGCCAGACTCGAACGGCTCGGTATGGTAGAGGACGCCGCCCAAGCGAACCTGTCAGGACTGGCCAGAGACACCACATACTATTGGCGAATCGATGAGCTTCAGGACAGCGGCGAGGTCGCAACCGGCACGATCTGGAGCTTCAGCACGGGCGGGCTGGTCGGCTGGTGGAAACTGGATGAAACAGAGGGGCAGACCGCCGAAGATTCGACCGGCCGGAGCGACGGTACCTTCCAGGGGCAGCCGGTATGGCGTAGCGCCGAGGGGAAAACCGGCGGGGCGCTGGAATTCGACGGGATGGATGACTCCATATCGATCCCGGCCATGAATCTCAACGCCAACACGGTGACCATCTCCGCGTGGATCAGACGACGAGGCGACCAGCTTCCGTGGGCAGGGATCGTGCACTCCCGCGAGGGCAGCACCGTGGCGGGAATGAACCTGGGGGACAACAATGAACTGAGATATCACTGGAACGATAAGAACTGGGAGTGGAATCCCGACCTGGTCGTTCCGGATGACAAATGGGTGTTCGTGGCCCTTGTCGTACAGCCGGATCAGGCCACGATGTATCTCCATGACGGCGAGATGAAAGCCCAGACCCTCCCCACAATGCACGAGCCGGAGGAATTCGACGGCGTCACTTGTGTCGGATGGGATAGATACGGTCCTCAGGTGAGGCATTTCAAGGGCCTGATCGATGAGGTTCGTATCTTCAACTGTGCCCTCGACAGGACAGGCGTGGAGGCACTATGCGCCGGCAAGCCCCTTCCTCCCGCCGTCGCCGATGTGAAGCTCGAGAGGCCTTCGCCCGGGGCAACGGAGCCCAGGCTTGTCGCATGGTGGAAGCTGGATGAATCGGAAGGCATAGAGGTATCTGACGCATCCGGGTGCAACCACACCGGCGAACTCAGGGGCGACGCAAGATGGCAGTCGTCGGCCGGCAAACTGGGCGGAGCCATCGAGCTCGATGGGGAGGGTGACTTCATCCACATCGGCAGTGACTCGGCCTTCGATTTCGCGAATGAGATGACCGCCGCAGCCTGGATCAAGGTTCATCAATTCGACAAATCGTGGCAGTCAATCGTCACCAAAGGCGATAGTGCGTGGCGCATGGCACGAAACCGCGGCGAGAATGTGCTGCAGTTTGGCACCGGTGTTTACATGGAGAACATGCAGGTCGTCCGAGGCACCGTAAGTGTCAACGACGGGAATTGGCACCACGTGGCAGGCGTCTACGACGGACGGAAGATGTATCTCTATGTCGATGGCCGTCTCGACGGCTCTGCGGACGTTTCCGGTGAGATACCCACGAATCGCTATCCCGTGCTTGTCGGTGAAAACGCGGAAAGACCAGGGCGAGGATGGAATGGCCTGATTGATGACGTGCAGCTCTATAATCAAGCACTGACGCAAGAACGAATCAGCGCCCTGTATGCCGGCCAGGAGCCCCAGATCACGGTTGCCGCAAGACCACCGGCAAAGATCCAGACGGTTGCCTCTGAGGCGCCGCCGGCACCGATGCGCGACGGCGGCAGCAGAAACTGGATCGCGGCGATGATTATGGTCCTGGTTATCGCCGGTGCGGCGGGCTGGGCCATATTCGGAAGGAAATCGTCGGCGTAAACGCCAATGCTCGTGGATCACCTATACCGTAGATTTCCCATACTGGCGGTGTGGCTCTTGTGCGCACCGATTGGCCAGGCAGCCACGTTTGAACTCCATCCGACCGTGGCGGATCAGGATGAAGAGTTCGAGAGGACCGCCAACACACTGGCACCCGGCGATGAGTTGATTCTGCAAGGCGGGACCTACTCCCAGGCCGGCCGACGAGCCCTCACGGTCCAGGGGACGGCGGACCAACCTATCATCATTCGAGCGGCTGACGAAGAAAGGCCGGTGCTGACGCGCCCCGCCGAGGATATCAACAAACGCAACAACATCGAGTTCGTCGACTGCTGCTACGTGGTCATTCGCGGGCTGCGATTTGAAGGCGGCAGTTCGGGCGTCCGATTCATTCGTGGGCATCACGTGACCTTCGAGGACTGTGAGATTTCCCAAACGGGCAACAACGCCCTGACGATGAACAGCGGCGATTGCGACGCCTTCGTCATCCGAAACAATCACATCCATCATACCGGCCTGAGCGATGCCCGCCCCACCGAAGGCGAGGGTATGTACATCGGCTGCCATGACGGCTCGTGCATCACAACGAATACGCTCGTCGAGGGCAACTGCATCCACCACCTGCGCGGCACGAGCATCGGCGGCAGCGACGGCATCGAGATCAAATATCGCTCACACGGCAACATCATCCGCAACAACGTGATTCACGATACGAACCTCGCGCGTCCATACCCGGGGATCTTCGTCTACGGCGGCGGCGAGGGTGTCAACATCGTCGAGGGCAACAGAATCTGGAACGCGGGCGAAGGGATTCAGGTCGTCTCCGACGCGATCATCCAAAACAACGTGATCTTCGATTGCACGATCAGCGGCATCACGGCCGCTCCGCACGCCGCCGTGCCGCACATGCGGAACGTCCGCATAACAAACAACACGATTGTGAATCATCCCGTCGGCGTGCGGATTCGCTGGTCCAACGCGGTGGATATGGTCTTCAGCAACAACGCCGTCTACTGTGCCGGGCTCATCGCGATCGACGCAGCCGGGATCGACTTACATCCGTTCAGCGCCAACTACGTCTCCTGCCGATTGGCCGGCGCGAGCATCGACGGCAATCGCTTCCTCAACGGTGGAGATGGTTCGGACGTGTTCGCCTGCTTCGACGACCATGATTACCGGCCGAAGCCCGGCTCAATCCTTCTCGACCGCGCCGATCCGGACTACGCACCGCGGCTCGATTTTAACGGCACCGTTCGAGAACCGCCTTGCGACGTGGGGGCATACGAAGAAAGCAATAGCAAAGAGGCAAAACGAGAAGAGTAGAAGGGCCGCCGGTTCTTGCGTTTCCCTTCCTGCCTCCGCGCCGCTGTTACTTCTTCGTTCCGAAGAGGTATTGCCCCAAGGACATGTGGTTTCGTTTGTCACCCTTCTTCGCGGCTTTGGATTTCATCCAGACGCGGTAACAACTGAGCTGCTGATCCTGCAGGTTGGGCTTCGTCTTCGTGCAATTCATCATGACCCTCTCTACGTAGACTACGACTGACTCTCCTCGACGCGGCGAACGTCAGCGGGACTTCACGGCCGATCCCGATCAGTGCGAGGCGGCGACCTGCGGTAGCGCACACGACTGTAACGGCGCCCCTGTCGTCTCCTGCTCCGCGCGACAGTAATCTTCCCAGATGTACCGCGCCTCCACGGGGACATCGAAGTACGGCGTCCTCGTGTGCACGATGGGGGCCTCCACCATTTCGTGGATCTCGTCCAGGCGCTCCCGCATCCGCCTCAACATACGCGTGAGCTGCTCGTCATGGATATCCAGCGCCGCTTTCGCGTCGTCATACCGGATACGCCGAATCCCCGTGCCGGCCTGCTGCGCGACCCAGCCGCACAACCGTCTCTGTTCGTCCGTGAGGTCGAATTGGAACTGGTCGATGGGATTACATTTCATGGTCTGTATCTCCATTCTTATGGGCCTTGAAGACCGGGCGCCACAGGGGAGGTATCGACCGGATCGAGGGGCAGGTTGAGTGAAGGAAAATCAAAAATCA
>CBFDDG010000187.1:0-8702 GCA_965603505.1 uncultured Phycisphaerae bacterium
AGAGGCTCCCGTCGATCACGCCGCGACCGCGAAGCACGATACCCTCGCCTTCCAGAGTGAAGACCGGGCCCCGGCGGTCCCCCGTACCCTTCACGACCGCGCCGGCGGCCACGTACACCGTCTTACCGCTGCCGACCCTCACGCCGGTGACTTCATGAACCCCCGGGCCAAAGTAGATGACGTTCGGATCGTCAGGCCGCGGGGCCTGAGCCTCCGGCGGGTTCGCAAACAGGTGCAGCGCCCCGACCCAGCTGCCGTTGACTTCAACCGTCACGTGCTTGGGCTCCGCCAGTGAGAAGGTCAATTGCTTGCCCTCAACAACGGGGACGATCTTTAAGGAGCTGGGCAGGACCTTTGCCGAGGTAATTGGCTCGGGGCAGATAACCGTCACCGCCACCGGCCCGCGCATGTCGAAGTAGGTAAAAGCCGCCTTGTCGAAGTACTCAGCCGATCGGACCTTGTCATCCATCGCCTTCCATCGCAAGGCCGGGTCGGCCGGCGCGACCTTGACCGCATACACGGGAATATCCCGGCCTTCGATCTGGACAGTGTAGTCGTTCGACCGCTCTTCTCCCGCCGGGATCCGGCCGATGTTCTCTTGGGCGAATCCCGTCGAACCTGCCATCTGGAGGGCCAGGACCGCCAAGAGCCACCTCGCGTTGCCTCGTACCATCTCGAGCCACGCTCCTATCCCGTCAACGAACGATCTCGTCGATTCTCTCCTCAATGCTGCATGACGCTGCACGCGCCCATCGGATTTCCCGCCCTGCCGGCCTGCAGCACGGACTCGAATAATCAACCAGCAATAGTCAATCCCCAGGCTCGATGTCCTCCGAAGGAGTACCGGACACCTTCAGCCCTTTCGCCAAGTTGGCGTTGGCCTGGCAGTATTCCCGACATTTCACGGCTTCGCGATCTTCCTGTGCGATCTGCTTCTTGACACCTGATCGGTGCGGTGGTCTCCGCCTGCCATGGGCTCGCACCGGTGTCCGCCTACCAATCTTCCGGGGCGTCATAGGCTTGCACGATGAGATCCTCGAGGCAGATGGGAGCCTGCTGGTTGGGATCGCATGTGTAGGAGGTCCAACTGTTCGTGATAATGCAGACATCGAAGTCATCCGTGAGAGCCATGACGTCGGCCCCTAAGCCACGTGCCTTACCGTCGCACAAGCCGCCATTCTTTTCGCGGTAGGGACCATTAGGAGGAGGCCAGGGATACCACGCCATGACTTCGTCCCCCATCATTTGTACGGTTGCGGGCTCCAGGATGGTTCCATCCCGGAACGAGGCGACGAGGCGAGCCATGTCGATGGCGGAGGCATACCAGCATCCTCCATTGCCTTCTCCCTCGAAGCAACTGTCACCGGGTTTGCTGAATGATGCTCCAAATCCGCCATCGGGAAGCACCCTGTAGTACAGAGGATCGGTAATCAAGGTTTTGGGACTGCCCGAGAGCGGGCCGATTCCGAGCGGGCCGTAGACGTCTGCATTCATCCACGCTTCGTAGTCCTGGCCCGCGGAGGCCTCAAGAATCAGGATCAGCAGATTGAAATAGTGATTGTAGTAGCTGGCCTTGCCGGCTCCCGGGGTGCCGACTAAGGGTAAGGTCAGCCATTTGCCGATGCGTTCGGTATAGTTATTGCCCAGTTCATCCCAGGTGGGGCTGGTCTCGCCATTGGGTTCCTGCATCCCGGTCTTCTGAGTCAGGACGTCGCGAATCGTAACGTTCCAAAGACTCGGATGGATACCGGCGTAGTAGCCCTGGAGGTAATAGCCTATGGGCCAATCAATAAAGCTGAAGTCTTCACCAAGCTGCTCATGACGCTCAAGAATCCCTACGGTCGTCATCAGTTTGGTGACACTGGCGACGTTCATAACGGAATCGGGCTCCATGGGCATGGACGCGTTGACCCACTCATGGGGCGATCGGGCCCATCCCTCAGCCCCGGTTTCCGCCAGAATGCCACTCTCCATCACCGCAAAAGACCAGCCCATGGCCTTGCCCCCAAGGACTTCAGCAAAGGTGTTCTTCCAGCGTCTGTCGGTCGTGTCCGGGTAGACCTCCAAATCGATCAGGCGTCGTCCATTCTTGGCGTGGTCCTCCCAGAGGGGAATGAACTTCTGCCAGTTCTCTCCGGTTTCCATCGTTACCGGATCCGATAGCCCATAAAACAGCCCGGCGACCATGCGGGTGTCCCCTTCCCGCCAACTTTCCATGTCCACCAATTGCTGACTGCCGTTCAAGAATTCCTGAAGGATCTCAAACCGCTCGCGTGGCCACGCGTACAGCCATTCATCCTTGTACCCCTCATTCCAAACCGCCGCCCAGTACCGCGTGCCATGGTCCTGATAGGTCTCAATATCGATCAGATGCCACCCGGCCCCGTGCTGGGAAGCATATTCCGCCGTGAACTCACTCCAGGACATCCCGGTCGCCAGCCTCTGATAGCCGGACTCTACCTCAGCTGCCAGACGGTTTGCAGTCCGAGGTTCGTAGGCGGTGCGGAACACCGCGACGTATTTGCGAACGCCGTATTCGACGTGGGTTTCCATGTCGATGATCCGCATACCAAGCCTGTGCTGATTCCGAACCTCCTGTACAAAGTCATCCCACACGAGCCCCCCGATGAGACTCTGACCGTAGTTGCCTTCTCGCCAGACTCCGGCGAAGGCCGGCGGATTGTGTTGGCCTGCGGACGGCGTCTGGCGCTCGATGATCTCCACGTCGATCAGTTTCTGTCGCTGTTCGCCAAGTTCCGCCATCTTATCGCCAAGTTGCTGCCAGGTGAGGCCGACCAGAAGGTTATGGGGGTCATTCCCACCGAGAAAGACACCGCCGAATCGATCTTGTGAGGCATGCGCGGAATGTGCCAGCAGGCCAATCAGGAGCAATCCGGCCCCTATGGAAGAGGCGTTTCGATACACGGAATGAACGGAAGCGAAAAGAGACATGATCTTCCCCATCTTCTTGACTCCTAATCTTGACGCAAGGTGCGCACCAGCCGCGGTTTCCCATTTGACGTCACAGATTGTCCTCCTGCACGTTGTGAATCTCATGATACCAGGGAACGGCATCTGATGTCAATAGGCTGGTTGCCAACCGGGCCATTTCCCCGCCAGAATCCATGAATCTGCACTGCCAAGCCGGAGGGGAGCTGAGAGACATTTCCAGGGATTCTGAGCTCTCGCTACAAGTGGCTGTATCACAAGAGCCTGTGTTCAGGAATGGCCGGTGGTCTCCAAGCGGCACACGCCAACGGTATCCAACGCCGTCAGGTTGTGGTATCCGCTACCGGTTGAACAGGCGGATATCATCGATGTAGATGCGGCCGGTGCCGTCCGGGATTGCGGTGCCGGGAGAGCCTACGCCGATGCACATCTTCCGGACCTGCCGGAAATTCACACCAGCGAAGCTGCTCAGCGGGATCTCCCATTCGGTCCACGCCGTGGCGCTCACAACCGTTGGATCTGGATGGATCACCATCGCCGTCTCGGCCGCACTGTCCTCGACGACCACGTACAACTCACAAGGACTGTTGCCCGGCTGGTCGACTCCGATCTCCGCAACCTGCCACTGGCCCAAGATGTCGCCTGTGATCTCCACGTCGGAGAACGTGGCGGTCGTTACGAGGCCCGCGGCGTGGCTGGTCAGAGCCAGGCCGACGTAGACATAGGGCGGCATACGGATCGTCTGCGGATTGGGCGAAAAGTCCGGCCTGGTATTATCCGTATCCGGCTGCTGGATCCAGTTGATGCCGTCGAGCGAGTGATAGCCGGTGAACTGGTCGCCCCTGCGCTCCAGCTTGACCCAGGAAGGGAAGCTCACCGCCTCCCAACTGTGAGCCGAGAAGCATGTTGCGCTATAGCTGGCCGGCCGATTCTGAAAGGCCCGGAGTCCGTCCGGCGTGACGAGCATGAAGGCATAGGCGGAGACGGGGTCGAGACTCTCGCGGATCATCACGCCCGCCTTGGCCCAGAAGTCGGTGTTCCCAACGCGTTCGACCCTGGCCACGATCGAGCCATCTCCGTCGAGCCGCCTGTAAGCATAGCGGAACTGGTCGCCGGCCCCCCAAATGTCCGCGCCGGTCGCACTCATGGCAAACGCCCCCGGTTCGGTCTCCCTGAACGATACGAGGTCACCCCGGAACCGCAGGCTCAGGGTGTTTACATCACCGACCGTCCAGTCCTGTTCGCCGGCAAACTCCCGCTCGACCTCGCTGACGAACGGCGGCCTAGCATTGTCATAGGCCAGGAACATAGACCATTCGCCGTGGGAACGGTCCCTGTAGCCTGTGGAGAGGTTGATCCAACGGCCCACCTGCGACCCGGTGTTGTTGAGGGAACCATCGATCCAGGTCTCCTCGATACGGTTGCCTTCGCTATCCGTGTAGCTTTCGAAATCATCGACCACGAGATGATCGGAGACGGTGAATGTCCACACATCGCCTTTGTGAATGGTTTCGCCGTCGGCTTCCACTTCATCGACCCGCCAGAAGTACCGGCCGCCGGATTCCACCAGCCACTGCAGAGGGAACGTCGTACCGACCAGCCGTCCCTGGTACAGTGGCGAGATTGGATCGGCAATCTCCACGGCGTTCGCATCCGTACCGATGTAAAGATCGTGCGCCACCGCCGTGTCTCCGGCCGACCAACTCACGGCGAATGTGGGCCCCGCGATCACGTTCGCTCCCGGCGCAGGCTGCGGGTTCCACGCCGTGATGCGCCGATCCTCTTGCATGATCTCCTCAATCTCATCGGCCTTCAGAGCCTTGCCGTAGAGCCTGACATCATCCAGAAGCCCCAGCCACCAGTTGGCACCGCAGCATAACTCGCGGCCGAGCAGCAGCGGACCGAGCGATATGCAGGCTATGTCAAACGTTTCCAGCTCCCGATCCAACTTTCCATTGACATACGTCCGGACGCAGCGCCCCCGCTCATAGACCCCAGCCACGTAGTACCAAACGTCCTGCTTGAGTACCGTGCCGCCCGCCACACCGTGGTCAACCCTGACTGCACTGCCAGGCACCCCTCGAGCCTCGAATTCCACCTTGTTGTCGGAAGACACGCCCAGTTTGTAGCCGCCCATGACCCCGTCCTGGTTGCTGGCGATCTTGCGGTCGCCGTCGAGGGCGCCCAGCTTGATCCACGCCGCGACGGATACGGAGTCCACAAACATCAGGTTGGGATCGCAACCACAGTCGATGTAGTCATCCACTCCATCAAACGACAGGGCGCCGCCGAACCGACCTTCCGCGCATTGCGGATTACCCAGCACGACTCCGTGATTGCCCAAGCCCGATGAATCCAGGACGAGGCCCGACTCGATGCCATCCAGCCTCCACCAGCCGATCAGGCCCCTGGTGTCCGCCACGGAACGTACGACCGCGGCCACGCCGTACATGTTCCGGTCGTGAGGGCCGCCGGTGTACATGTCATTTTGGGCCTTCAGAACAATCACACCGGGCAACACGGATTTCGAGAATACGGTGTAGTAGTTGTCGATGGTCCCATCGGCGTTCTCATCCACGGCCATTTTCATGCCGGTGTTGACAAAGCCCATTTCGGCAACCCACGTCATACCGGCCGCCGCCAGATTTGGAGATATCGTCCGGCTGATGATATGGGTGCCGACCCGGTTGTCGATGAACAGATAGAGTGTCCCCCGCTGCCCGACCGTGACGTGCAACTCGTGGTCAGGATTGTACTTGTCATCGTTGGACATCAGGACGTATTCGGCGCCGAGCAGCGATTCCGGTACGTCCTGGTAAGTATGGGTCCGATCCGCGTAAGCCGGGACGCCATCCCCCAACGGCTCCGGCGCAACCCGCACAAAGGCCATCCAGCTAACATCGTTGGGATTACGCCGGTCGACGTTTGCAATGACCTGTCCGTTCACTGGAAACGCGGCCGCTGCCACAATCAGAACGACAAACGGAATGACGTGTTCTTCTCTCATGATAATCCTCCGCAATAAGTATGAGTTCTACAGTATGGGCAGATCTTATCCGCAGCGAAGTCGAACAGATTTCTACCCATGCGACTGCGACGACCGGTCTGTTCTTCTCTCCGCGATTCCGACAGACGCCCTCTATTCCACCTTCTTGAGAATCATCTGTCGCGGCTCTCCGGAGACATGGAAACTGCCCTGGGGGAAGATCAGTCCTTTGTCCACGATGAGATTGCCTTGCTCGTCGAGATATCCCCGGTAGAAGTAGTCGGTGCCGTGCGGGCTTTTGTCGTTGATGTCTACGACCATTGCGTTGGTGGTAAGGAACCACCTGCCCGGTACGGTTGTCCCGGCCTTGATTGCTCCCGGGGTTTTATCCTTGCCAAATCTATCGCCCATCGTTACCTGACATACCCCTTCGGGCCGGACATCAATCTCGTGGACATCACCTCTGGTTGCGCCGCGCCATCGACCCAGGAAGGTAGTCTCGGCCACCGGCTCCACGCGCACGCTCTCGACGTCCGCCAATTCGCCAATGCCCAATCGCTTCACAATAGCTTCAGCCCCATCGGCGACCTGCGTTGCAAGCGAAGCGCTCGCGCGGTCGTGCTCGATTCGGAACGTCAGCGGCACGTTCTTCGGCTTGGTCAGACGCCACAGGATATGCTGCCCGAGGTCTTTCGGGGCAACCACACCTGTGGCAAGAGGTTCGGGACCTCCGTCCGGCCGCTTCATAGCATGCGGGTAGAACGTAGTGATTTCGCCCTGCCTGAGGTAGAATGTGGAGTTGCCGGAGCCCGTAAACGTGATCTCTTCCAGACGCACTTCTGTATCCATTTGCGAGTGGGTCTCTTTCGCAACCGAGATAATCTTGTTGCGCAGATTCTTAGCGGCTTCATTTTCATCGGCATCGTAGTAAATGTGAATCCGCATGGGCAGATTGCTCTCATCCTTCATCCTTCCCCGGAGGTAGTCCAACGTCTCTTTCTCGGATAGCAATCCCACACATTTCCAACGCTGAACGACCCAGTAATCGCTAAGCGGTTTCTGGCAGTCCAGAACGTACAGACGCTCGCCGATCATCTGGAGAGATACATAGGTGTTCAGGGTCTCTATCGGCTGCTCGGCCAAAGGAAGCTTGGGGATGATCCCTACCATTTCCCGGAGATTGGCTAACTCCGTCGTACGTTTGGACTCGAGTTCCGCCTTGGCCAGCAGCAACTCATAGCGCATCTCGGCAGGTCCGGTCGTCGCTTCGGCCTTTTGCGCGATCTGTTCGATCTGCAGATCCAGCAGCTTGATCTGCGCGTGGGTTTGCGTGACCTGACGAACGATCTCGAAAGCCTCTTCCCTACTGATGCTCTTCCGATTCTCCATTGCCAGTCGAATGAGGTCGCCCAGCTCAGGATCTTCCACCTTCTGAACGCGGTCAAGGACGCTGAGCGTCTCGCTCTCAGCCACTGCAACCGCTCCGAGGACCATCGGCAGGGCCACGCAAAGGATACACAACGAGTTTTTGATTCGTTCGTTTCTCATGTCTCAATCTCCTGACGTCTGTGCAAGGATTCGATCTAATCTCTGAACCGATGGACTCGGGCCCGGCGTGCGCAGCGACTCTTCATGTTCTTCCCGATTCTCCATAGACCCGGCGGCGGCGAACATTGCCAAGGTCCCGGAGTCGGCGATGACCGCCTCAGCAGGCAGCAATCTGCCGGCGCGCTCGACGGCCCGAGCCATGCGATCTTCCATCCCCAACTGTCCGAAGAGGCGCGCGGCTTCCAGCCATTCGACGAGTTCCATCGGCACGGTCACGCCATCGGGCTCAGCGGCCGCCCCCGGCGCGACGGCCACGTTCTCCGGCAACGCATGCGGCACGCAAAGGCGACCACCGAGGAATGCGAAACCCGCGATCAGAACCGCCGCGGCCGCAAGCTCCGCCCTCCGCCAGGCGGAGCGCCGCTGCCGAGTTCGAACGAGCGCCGCCAGGGAGTCCCGAAACACCTGTTCCTTAAACGCCTCTCGCGGCGGATCGCCCGACAAGTGCCGCCCCAGAAGTGTATCCTCGTCGATGTCTTTCATGGTCTCACCTTACGCAATGCCTCACTTGGAAGTCCGCATCTGTTCGTACACACGAGCGAACCCGGCCCGGGCCCGCCGCAGGAGCGACTCGATGGCCTCGACGCTTGCGCCATCGTCAGCGGCGATCTCCTTCATGCTCAGGCCCCGAAGGTATTTCGCCTCGAGCACAGTGCGATAGTGCAGCGGCAACCGCGCCAACGCCTCATGCACCTGCGGATCAGAGCTGCCTCTCGCGGCGGCCTCCGAGCTTCCCTTCACAGACGACTGCTCGTGCTGTTTCCGTCGCCATTCGCTGTCCCGGACTGCCACATGGCGGTTCCGCGCGATCCCGAGCAGCCACGCCCGGAAGGTCGCGCGGCCGGGATCAAAACGATAGATCCGGCGGGCCGCGATGACGAAGGCCTGATGGGCCACCTCCTCGGCCAGATCCCGCCGGCCGCCCGCGAGCGCGACGCAGAATCGGTACACCGCGTCGAAGTGCCGCTCGAACAGATGGCGCCATGCCTGCTCGCTGCCGGTCTGCGCTGCGTGTACGGCGAATATCTCAGAATCCACGTCCATCAGCCGACTGCTCGGATCTCCGCATGCTGTTTTCGGTCGGGTTTCTATAGCTATTTCTCGCCCCGCTCGACAAATCCGTCGCCAATTCCCGAAAAAGCTGTGAAAATTCTATCCT
>CBFDDG010000188.1:0-8702 GCA_965603505.1 uncultured Phycisphaerae bacterium
GACCTCGCGTGCGACCGGGTGGTACCCATACCAGACGTATGGGTGCCAGCCGTACCAGTAATAGCGAGTGTACGAGCAATCCCAGGGCCAGTAGCCGCCCAGGCTGACGAATACGTACTTGCGGTGGTAGTACGGATACACGTGACGTCGGACCACACGCGGACCGAACCTGTACCAAACCGGAAAATAGTAGCGAGGCCAGATGATCCGATGGCACAGCCGGTCATAGTGGTCGTAGTACGTGTGGATATGATTGTACGAGTGTCTGATCAGATCCGGACGGTCGTAGTACCTCCCGTGCAGATAATGGGGCCGGCGGATTCGGTCATGCGTACGCAAGACACTGGTCGTCACAGAACTCCTCAAACCCACGGGGCTCCTGGTACGACGAAAGTCATCCAGCTGGCGGCTGAGGCTTCTATGCCGCACGTCGGCCGCAACGCTCTGCTCTTGCGGCAGAGCTACTCTGCTTGGGATCCGCCGCGCGCCCGCAGCGGTCCTTCGATCACCAATACGGTCCCGTAGCGTGGGACGACTGCGAATGCTGTCCATCCTGTCTCGCGTCCGGAGACGCTCCGAAGAGATGGCGGGCGTCTGCGGATTTGACTTAGCCGCACCTGCCCTGCGGTCCGGCGAAGCCGGCGCGCGTTCCCGGCTCTCACGGAGCCGCGACGTCAGCCCCCTCCGACCGGCCGGCGTACTCCCGGCTTGATTCTGTGTCCCAGAGCGTGTGGCGGAGGGCCCCTGCGAGATGGATCGCTGCGGCTTTCTTTCGAGGTCGGCGATCCGTCGGGACGGCTGCGGTGCAGTCGGCGAAGGGTTCCTAACCGACGGCTTCTGCCCTTGGACCGCCGACGGCGCTCGTCGCTCACCCATCCGCCTCATCAGCGAGCCCCGACCCGATCGCGAACCTGTCGAAGGCGCAGCCGCCCGATTCTCGGCGGACGATCCTATCGGGCTTCCTATGCGGGAGCGCAGCGGATTTGTGGTCTCGGGCGTCTTGGCGGGGCCGGTAGAAGAGCTCTGCGGGATCTGCCGTTGCGGTGTCGTTCTTGACCGGGTCTCTTGCCGACGCGACGTCATACGTTCGAAAATCGAGCTTCGGGAAGAACTGCTTCTCTGCGAAAGGCTCGGCGAGGACGCTCGCGGCGTCGAACTCGGGGTACTGTTCGTACCGATCCGGCTGCCGATCCTCTCCGTTCCGCTGAGGCCGGAGTTGCCGCTCTGAGGCGACCGCGACCATACCCTCGGAGAAGACGGGGAGTTGTATCGTTGCGACCTGAGCGTTGTGCCATTGCTCCGCGAACTGGGCGCACTGGGCCTGATGCTCCGGCTTGAAGGTGCCTGTCTGGGCGAAGGAGCACTGATGGAAGGCCGCGAAGGGCTCACCGAGAACGACCGGCTGCGGCCCAGCGATGGGCTCGAAGGTCTCGACGGAGACGGCCGGCTGGAACCGATCGACGGACTCGGGCGCGGGCTGGGACTGCGGGACGGCATGCTCCGCCCTGGGGAGATTGACCGACTGCGAGTGGTCGGGCTGCTCCGGCGGGTGGAAATAGAGAAACCGCTCCGCTGGGTCGGCGCGGGACGCCGGCTAATGGAACTGCGCGATTGAGAGCCTAATGAGCCTGAACTGGAGGATCGGCTCCGGCTGGAGAACCCCCGGATCGCCGAACTGCGACTCGGGCTGCTGCTCCTAAGTGACGGCGCAGACCGCACTTGCGGCGTGCTTGGCCGGCTCGGCGCGCGGGTCGATCTAACGGCCGACCGCCGGGAGGCCAAATTGCTCCGCGACGACCTGGCGCCCTCGACTGAGGAGGCCACCAGCAAGGCCGCCCCGACGACCACGGCAATAATCCTCGCCCAGCAATCATGTCTCTCACCTACCACAAACATCGTATAACTCCTTTCCCCGACGGCACTTCTGTTCGCAAACCCGGTCCGGCCATCCGGCCTCACCGCCGGCGTGTCGCACGCTCAACTGCATCGCGCGACACATATTACAGCGTTAGTCCTTCGAGAGGACTCATAATCGTAACTCTTTTGTTTTCAAGGCTTTAAGGTTTGCCTCCGGGCCGGTACAAGGGCCCCAAAACCGCCCTTTGTGCCCGCCGAACTCATCTCGTGCAAACCATAGCCGCATACTCCTGTCCAAACGATCCCTTTTACGTTATTATAAGGCCCCAGGAGCCGGCAGAGTAACAGGAAAAAAGCAGCGTCTTGGCCCAGATCCTGTTGCGGCAATGTCCTTTCTTTCCTTGACAAACCGGTCGCGGCAGGGTATAATACGTTCTTAAATGGAGGAGCGGCCGGACGGATTACGGTTGCTCACGGATCGTTGCTGCTGAGCGTCTATCGTGGCTGGTGCCCGGATGGCTGATGAGCCCGATAAACGCGGCAAAGCTCGGCAGGAAACGCGTGCACCCAGGAGCACTTCCACGAAACGGATTTCCAGGAACCTTGGTGCGGTAAGGGCCTGCGCCCAATCGGAACGAGGCGACGGGAAGCATCTGAATAGTGGACAAAGAACAAGGGGGATACAAGCGATGACACGAAATCTTATCCTGTTCCTGGCAGCCGCGATTGTCGTCGGGGCTATGCCAGCGTGGCTGGACGGGCAGCCCGGCATCGCGAGGGGCCAATCGCCTGCAGCCATCGTCCCTGTGGCGGCCTACCCGCTGACAACCACGGAACCACCGGCTTTGCAGGACAATTTCGGCGACAACAGAATTGGGGCATTCTGGAAGCTGTATCAGGAGGATGCGAACAACTGCTGGGTGACCGAGACGAATGCACAGCTGGAATTCGAAGCGACCAAGGAGGCCGCCGAGGTCTTTGCCGGGTATGTCGGCGACGGATGGTGGCTCGACCCGATCGAAGACTTCACAATGAAGGCGGACCTGTACTATGACCTCGTCACCTACGACGGCGGCTGGCTCAGCTTCGGCGTGAGTCCCACTCCCAAGAAGCCACGCGACAAGTACGTCTCGGTCGGCATCGGATGCGTCACCCGCTATACCAACTACTGGCGCGAGTGGAAGGACGGGTACGAGATCCGATGGGACTTCGTCAGCCGCTTCAAGGACCGCGTAACTCTCTACATGTCATATGAGGCCGCTACCGACACGGTTCATGTCAGCGACTCGGGCTACGGCAGTGAGAATGCATGGTATTCCGTTACCGGACTCGTTCGGGAGCGCTGGGGCGGTGAGCCGCTGTACGTTTACCTCGGAGGAATGGCCGAGGGCGCGAAGATCGAGTCGGGACATGCGTTCATCGACAATTTCGCGATCGAGAGCGGCACCATCGTGAAGGCGGTGGATCCGGGCGAGCCTGGCGACCCCGGCGAAGGGGAGTGGACTGGCCCAGGGGAGAGGCCGGACATCTACGCGCCGGTCTTCATGGTGCCGTCCGTGATCAATCGAAACGACCCGGACGATCCGGTCACCGTTATGGCCAATTTGCCCGAGGATATCCGTCCGGAAGACATCGACGAGACACAGTTGCTGGTCCTTCTGCCCGGCGGCCTGAAGGCGCTCAAACAGACTGCCTTCAAATGGCTGAACTGCAAGACGCTCGTCATGGCGTCGTTCCGCAGAACGGCGCTGATGGAGGCCATCACGGAGAATGGGGAGGCGACTGTGCAGATCACCGGACAGCTCAAAGACGGACGCGACTTCGCCGGGCTATATACGATCACGCTCGAATAGAGACGACACGAGGTCTATTCCACGACCCAGATGTTGCGATACTGAATTCTGTGCCCGTGGTCCTGCAGTTGGATCGGCCCCTTGGCCCGATGATTGTTCATCGGAATCTCCACGTTATCGTGGATTTTGACGCCGTTGTGCAGGACCGTGATCAGCGGCAACTCCTTCACCTCGCCATTTCCGTCCAGCCGTGGGGCGCGAAACGTGATATCGTAGGCCTGCCACACTTCCGGCGGCAGGCAGGCATTGACCGTCGCCCGGGCCACGTTGTAGAGGCCGCCGCAGTCCCCGCAGGTGTGCGTCAACCCGAAGGAATCGAGCACCTGGACCTCATAGCGATCGGCTAAATAAACACCGCTGTTGGCTCGCCCCTGGCCGCGGTTACGAGGCTCCAACGGGAGCTTGAACTCGATGTGCAGGTGCTTGATGTCGCCGAACTGTCGCTTTGTCCGGTTCGCCCCCTTGCCCGGCGCGATCCGCATGCTGCCGTCGTCCAGGGCCTCCCACTCGGCATTGGTCCAGCCGCTCATATTGGGTGTTGTGCCCGGCTTGTATGCGAGCAGCACGACGGCGTTGGCCGGGGGCTGGATGCCTGCGCGAGGAGACTTGCTCTCGATCTTCTTCAAGTCGAAAGATTGTCCGTACTGACTTCTTGCGACGAGCTTTCCATTTTGGATCTCGCCCTGCCAGTCGTAGCCGCCGCAACGACCGAAGAGCGACACTCGCGGCCCCTTGGCCACGCCGTAGATCTCGACGAACGCACCCTCCGTAATGGGCGCAGCCGGACCCGTGTACAGAACGACCCGGTGGTAACCGTCGCCCTCATCCACGACCTTCGCCGTTGCGTTCAGCGTGACCTTTGGATCGGGATGAAACGTCCCTTCGTACTCTCCCATGAACGGCCCGGCCCACAGACCTGCTGCAAGACTGTGAAGCAATACAAGGCCAACGACGTGCCTTACACCAATGTGTCTCATTTGATGCATCTCCTTTCTACCTGCTCCTCCAACCACACTCTGCGTGATTTGCCGTACTCAACGGCGCATTCGCCGTCGCCCCGGTGCCTCGGCGAACAGCCGAGCGACCATCATAATCCATCCACGCCGATAAGCCAAGCAGAACACCGGGGGGGCACTGGACGAGTGGCGGCACTTCTCCAGGCGGCTGGAGGGATCATAACGCTGAGGCATCGCTTGCGGAGCCGCCCAGGCATCGACGCCGCGACGAGGGAATACGAAACTTGCAATTCCGGGAAAGCGTGCTATCGTGTCGTGAGATCACGTGGCTTACATGAGGAGTCATTGTTGCCGGAGACCTGCCTATGAAACGCTCTTGCCTGTTCGACCCCTGCGTGCTGATCCTTATCTCCCTTTGTCTTCTCGCCGGCATAGTGCGGGCGGAAAGGAACGACCCACGGGTCTTCGCCGGAAGGATCCTCGACATGAGCGGGGTACGAGGCGGAATCATCGTCCATCTGGGCAGCGGTGACGCTCGTTTGACGGCAGCCCTGCATGCCGACGACAGTTATACGGTGCACGGGCTCGAAGCCGATCCGGCCAAGGTCACGCAGGCAAGAGGCTACATCAAGGATAAAGGCCTATACGGGCCCGTCTCCGTTGAGCAGTTCTCCGGAACGACTCTGCCCTACACGGACAATCTGATCAACCTCGTGGTCATCGAGGATCCGGGCAAGATCACAATGGCAGAGGTGATGCGCGTCCTGGCTCCGGGCGGCGCGGCGTGTTGTGAGCGCCAGGGTACGTGGTCCGTGACTCGAAAGAGCCGGCCCGACCGCATTGACGAGTGGAGCCATTTCCTGCACGACGCGAGTAACAATGCGGTGGCCGACGACTCCGTGGTCGGGCATCCTCGTAGCGTGCAGTGGGTGGCGCCGCCGCTGTGGCTTCGCAGCCACGAGACGCCATCGGGGATTCAGGCCTCGGTCGCCGCCGGCGGGCGGCTGTTCTACCTCTTCGACGAGGGACTGGTCGGCATCACCGATGAGCGTCTGCCGGAGCGCTGGTCACTCATTTGCCGCGATGCGTTCAACGGTAAACGACTCTGGAGGCGGGCGATCAAATCCTGGGGCTGGCGCGAATGGAACCTCGACCGATACCGGGGCAAGGACTGGACCACCCTGAGCGGGAGGCGAACCGATGTACCCAACGAGAACCAGCGACGAATCGTCGCCGACGGTGACCGACTCTACACGACACTTAGCTACCAGGCCCCCATGTCGATCCTTGATGCGGCGACAGGCGAGGTCGTCACGACGGTTGACACAACGCAAGGCACACGGGAGATCCTGGTCAGTGAGGGCATTGCCGTCGCCTACGTGCGGCGCACGAGCGATGGTAGCGAGGCAATCCTGTTGATCGCGGTTGATGCCCGCACGGGGAAGCCGCTCTGGGAAAAGCCGATCGAGCGCATTCGGCCTCTCTCTTGGGCAATCGACAACGGCCGAATCATCTGTCTGGCCGGCAAGGACCTTGTCGCACTCGATCTGAAGACCGGACGCACATTGTGGAACACGCGATCCAGACAGACCTCGCCGAGGACGCTTGTCACGGTGGAGGATGTCGTCGTCATGCAGTCTGGAAAGCTTGTCACGGCCTACGACGCCACCGACGGCAGGCTGCTCTGGGACAAGAAGGTGCCGAACATCGGCGGTGCCGAAGGGCAGGATCTGTTCGTCGTCGATGGGCTCGTGTGGCGCGGGATCGCCTGCGTCGATGACAACGGCGAACCGGTAGGCAAGAGTGCTAATGCCCTGGCCATCGGCTGGGACCTGCGCTCGGGTGAAGAAAAGAAGCGTATTCTCGTCAACAACCTGCGCAGCCCGGAGCACCATCATCGCTGCTACCGCAATAAGGCCACGACCCGGTATCTTATCAGCTCTTACGAAGGCGCGGAGTACCTGGATTTCCAGGCGGACGACCACGGCCAGAACAACTGGCTTCGCGGGGCGTGCCGGTACGGCATGATGCCCTGCAACGGCATGCTGTACGTGCCGCCGGATCAATGCTTCTGCCAGCCCGGCGCGAAGCTGCTGGGCTACGCGGCCTTGAAGACCGCTCCGGCTATCGCCGTCGAGCCAATCGCGGACGGCCAACGTCTCGAAAAGGGCCCCGCCTATGGGCTGCGTGCTGATGCGGCGATGTCGGAGAGTGACTGGCCCACCTATCGTCACGATCCGGCCCGCAGCGGCACGACCCGCGCCGGCGTTGGCCCGGATGTGAAGGTCGATTGGAGAATCGAACTCGATGGACCGGCGACCGCTCCCGTGGCGGCTGGTGGTAAGCTGTTCGTTGCGAAGTCCGATGCTCATGCGCTGTGCGCGCTGGACATGTCGAGCGGCAAAACTCTATGGGAGTTCACGGCAGGAGGACGGATCGACTCGCCGCCGACCGTTTACAGAGGGCTCGTGCTGTTCGGCTCGAAGGACGGGCGTGTGTATTGTTTGCGAGCCTCCGACGGGCAACTCGCCTGGCGGTTCCTCGCCGCACCGACCGACCGGCGAATCGTCTGCTTCGATCAGATCGAATCGGCTTGGCCCGTCCACGGCAGCATACTCATCGAGAAAGGCACGGCCTATTTCACCGCCGGGCGATCCACCTATCTGGACGGCGGAATCCGCGTCTGGGGACTCGACCCCGCCACCGGCAAGGTCCTCCACAGGGGCGTTCTGGAAGGGCCGCATTGGAACGTCAAGGAGGGAGAGCGGGACGTTGCCTTCTTCGTCCCCGGCGCCAATTCGGACGTGCTGGTCAGCGAGGGCGGCTTCCTCTACATGCGGCAGAAGAAGCTGACGTATGACCTGAAGGAGATCAAGCCGGAGGTCCTGTCGCCGAAAGGCGAGCAGGATGTGGGCCTGCACGTTTTCTCCACGGCGGGTCTGCTCGATGACTCGTGGTACAACCGCACGTTCTGGATGTACTCGAAGCGATGGCCGGGATTCCAACTGGCCAACCAGGCCCCGAAATCCGGCCAACTGCTCGTCGTCGATGATGAAAGGACCTATGCGCTGCGCGTGTTCTATCGGCGCAACGTGCATAGCCCGATGTTCATGCCGGCCAGAGAGGGCTACCTGCTCTTCGCCGACCGGAACGCAAACGAGCCGCAGATTGTGGGCGAGCCGGGGGCGGTCCGGCCGGTGCGGTGGCTGCCGCAGTCGGACTATGACCGGGGACGCAACCGCGGAATCTGGAAGCTGGAGAACGAAGCGTTCGGGCTGGACAAGATGATCGGCTACACGCGGGCCGAACCGCCCGTCTGGGGGCGCTGGCTGCCTGTGCGGATTCGCGCGATGGTCAAGGCGGCCGATACGCTCTTCGTCGCCGGCGCGCCGGACGTCCTCGATCCGAACGATCCGTTTGCGGCGTTCGAGGGCCGCAAGGGCGGCAGACTCGTGGCGGTCTCTGCGAAGGATGGGCAAAAACTCTCCGAGACAGCGATGGATTGCCCCCCGGTCTTCGACGGCATGATTGCCGCGGCGGGCCGACTGTTTGTCTCTCTCGAAAACGGCAGCGTGATGTGCATGGTCGGGAAATAGCGTTCCCACTTTTGGAGTCCGGCAATGAAACGGATGAACCTCATCCTGTTCTGTCTCGTCGCGGCGTCTTGTGCTTCGGCTGCGCCGCAGTTGATCGTCTACAACGCAAAGGTCGTCACCGTCGACGCGAGCTTCTCCATCCATGAGGCGATGGCCGTGGAGGGCAATCGGATTGTCGCCGTGGGCGGCAATGAGGACATTCTGCGGCTGAAAACTGATCGGACGGAGCTGCTCGACCTCGACGGCAGAATGGTCCTGCCCGGGCTGATCGACTCGCACGTGCACGCGTGCGGGGCCGCCATGACCGAGTTCGATCATCCGATCCCGCAGATGGATTCCGTGCAGGACGTGCTCAACTACTTCAAGGCCCGCGCCGACGTTCTCGAAGACGGCGAATGGATCGTGCTCCAGCAGGTGTTCATCACACGGCTCCGCGAGCA
>CBFDDG010000189.1:0-8694 GCA_965603505.1 uncultured Phycisphaerae bacterium
GTCGTGAGGACGGGCCGGCCGCTTCGCCCCCTCGCGACGCTCGGCTCACCTTCCCGCCCGGACCCGACCGCCGCCCAGCGCCTCACCCCATCCGCCCAAACGCCCACAACGCAAATGGCTCCCGACGATACAGCCTTGCGGTCTGCGTCGGCCGCGCGATAGGATGGGCGGGCGTGGTTCGGATGGCGGTCAAGCCATGCGGACAACCATGAGCGGGTGTGGTGCGGAAACACACCGCGAGGAGATTTTCCATGACGTTGTCAAGACCTTCAGCAACCGCATGCCTGGCGCTGTGTTGGTGGGCCGTGACGCTGACCGCAACCGCGGCTGATGCGGCGGGGGAAGCCAAAAGCCCGGTCAAGGTGTTCATCGTGGGGGCGACTACCGCTCGCGCCGTCGGCGCACCCGCCGCCGCTTACGAAGTCAAACCGCTGACCGACGAGATGGCCAAGGCATACGGGCTGGATACGGCGTTCTACAAGAAGTGCACGCGGGTTCAGGGTATCCTCATTGCCACCTCGGATCGCGTCTCCGACCACGCCCACCTCGAGGCGGCGTACCAGTTCGACATGATCATGACGCGCATCGACCGGCAGGTCGCGCAGCGCATTCGCGATCGAAAGCCGTTGTGCATCCTCATCGGCTGCAAGGAACTGACTTCCGACCTGCCGCAGTATACCACCGACAAGACCGGCAAAGAACTCGACTTCTACAATTGGCGCCGCCGCGGGTTCCTCGGCTGGCGCCATGGACGCCCTGTCGTCGTCTTCGCCGAAGAGGATGTGCTTGAATACGAAGGTGGCATGCAACTGGAAAGCATCCTCATCCACGAGTTCGGCCACGTCATCCACGGAGCGGGCTTCGACGACCGGCTGCAAAAGCGCCTGACCCAGACCTACGAGCAGGCCAAAGCAAAGGGTCTCTGGAATGACGGCCGCGCGGCCCAGCGTTTCCGACGCATCAAGAGCAAACCACGAGTTAGCCTGTTCGATGCGCTTGTGAAGTCGTTCCCGGATGAATCGCTTGAGTTGATCCGGAAGTGCCTCGAGGGCGGCGACATCCTCGTCAACGGCAAGCCCACGGGCGCGAAGGTCAAGGTCGCCGGGCAAGACAAAGTGCTCATCGTTTTTGGCGGCGACAAGCAATGTTACGCCGGAAAGAACCGCTCCGAGTACTGGGCGGAAGGCGTGCAGTGTTGGTACGACACCAATCGCACCATGGACCACGACCACAACCACATCCACACCCGCGAGCAACTCAAGGCCTACGACCCGGGCCTGGCCAAACTCTGCGAAGAGGTGCTGGGCGATTCCACGTGGCGCTTCTCCTCGCCCCGCGACCGCGCCGGTACGGGACATCTTAACGACTTCAACCCGGCCACGGCGCCGAAGGCTGTGGAACCCGAGCATATCCAGGAAGCGGCTTACGATTACTACGACAAATACTGGAAAGCCTACTGGCAGCGATTGCGCGATAAACACGCCACGGCCGTCGCATCCGCCGGCGCCGCATCACCACCCACGCGGCTCGACGGTTCCACACGGAAGAGGGCGCCTTCCAGCGACGCCGATTACGAAGTCATCCGCGTGAAGGGGTGGGCCTTTCACATTCACAAGGACTATCTGGGCGGCGATCAGGGGGTGCTCGAGGGCGCACTGAAAAACGCGGAGATTCAACTGGGCCACGTCGAAACGCTCCTTCCGGAAAAGGCGGTGGCCAAACTGCGGAACGTTCCGATATGGGTCACCCCCGGCAGGCGAACGGCCGAGTACCACTGGAAACGCAAGTGGCTCATCGACCATGGCCGCAACCCCGACATGGCCCGTAGCATTCAGATCACCGACATCCGTATTCTGAGCAGAACGCGTCCAACCGGCCCGTGGGTGCTGCTGCACGAACTGATGCACGGTTACCACGACCGCGAAGTCGGCAACGAAGACAACAAGGCTATCATCAAGGCGTACAAAAGCGCCTTGGCAAAAGGCCTCTACCAGAAGGTGCTCCACAGCAAACGCGGACGGGGCACGCACACAAAGGCCTATGCCGCGACACGCATGGAAGAGTACTTCGCCGAAACCTGCGAAGCCTACTTCGGGCTCAACGATTTCTACCCGTTCGTGAGAGCGGAACTGCGCGAATACGACCCGGCGATCTGCGAGATCATCGAACGGGTCTTTCACGTCAACGAGAAGGAGTGACGCGACAGGCGCCCCATAGGGCCGCGAGCCACGAGCCCAAGCCGCCGGCGGCAGACACGCGCAGAGGCCCGTGCGACCCCGGTCCCGGCTACTTCGCGTATTCGTAGTCCCGGTGGTTGTGAAGGTGCTTCCTCACGGCCGCCGGATCCGTATAGGCACTGAGGAACTTGACCCCCGCCTTCGTCTTCCAGAAGGGATCGGCCTTCTGGATGGCCGGGAAGTGTTTCAGGACCTCGTCGAACCGTTCCCTCGCGGCGACCACTGCGGAGTCCTTGGACTCCGTTACGTCCCTGTAGCCGATGATTCTATCGCGGTCCCGGAGATCGACAATCTCTTTCCAGACCCCAACACGCGGGCATTGGCCTGCCATTGGCCCGTCATCCTGCCCGAAACGGCCTTCATCCTGACGTTGGGACCGGTGAGGAGCAGACCATCGCCGAACATGGTGCGCATGCCGAGACGTGGGTCGAGACCGAAGGGCACGGGCGCGTGGTGCACGAGTGGTCGCTTAATCCTACAACGCTATGACACCTTTGAGCGAGGCCAGGGAAACCGTACACGCAGGAGGGCTTCCGGATGAGAGCGACATGCCTGACCAAGCCAACCGCGTGACGGAACAGGCGAAGCCGAAGGAACAGAAAGGCCTTGATTGTCGCCATTGCGGGTGCAGACGTTTTCGGGTAGTATAGACACGTCCGGGTTGGGGCGGCCGGATCGTACGTCGGCGGCAGTGCCCGCATTGCGGCAGACGCGTGACGACGTGGGAGCGGCCGGTTGGGGCGTGAGCAGGCACTTGACGTAATGGGCCGACATTGCGAGAGTCAGGTGCGAATCGTCCCCGCTTTCGCGGCCGTCATATATGCCACCTCAAACCGTGATGGGGGCGTTAGGCGGATCGGCCTGAACATGGTGCGGCCTTTGATTCCGATGCACGAGCATCAGGGGAGCGGCGGATGATCGAGACGCTCTTGACTTCTGTTGGAGCCGGAGGAGTTGCCGGCGCCCTTGTCATCTGGATTCTGCGCGAGTGGCTCAGTGAACGCTTGAAACAGAGCATCAGCGCGGAATATACGCGCAGGCTCGAGGAATACAAAAGAGACGTTGAACTCCGATTCAACGACCAGGTCCGGCTTCGAAGACTGTATGAAGACCTCGCGATATCACTTGAGGACATTTATGGTACCATGCCCGATCAGGACCCAAAGAAGATGGCCGTTACGGTCCACAAGATGTTTGCACTTCTGGCGCTATACGCCCCCGACGACGTCTATCGTCGCGTGAAGGATACCTTCTACTGCAGGGACGGCAAGACGGTGTACGCGCGTGACTTCAGGCCCCCCGTTTACCATGCGCTACGAAAATCTCTATTTGGGAAGGGGACCAACCTGAATCCAGAGGACTTGGTTGACAATCTTGAAACGCGCCCCCTGCCGCAGAATGGGGCTGCTCCGGGGGAGGCATAACACGCGACTCAAGCGGAACGTTTCGGGGCGGGACGCCGCAAGACGTCCGCTTAGTCGCCCCGTTGGGCTAAGGACAATGACAGACGTAGCTGATGCAGCACGGAAACACCTTGATCTGCTCACGGGACTCCGTCTGTCTGCCTCGTATCGCGCTGTAGACATGCGGATGTTCCACTTCGGCACAATGCGCACAGTTGAAGGCGGTGCGGTCGGGGAATACGCGTTGCATGTCCAGTGCCCTTGGCGCATCGAGACTGCCGATCAGATAGTCACCGGACGCCATGACCTCTTCAAGCCCGCAGAAGAGACTGAGGACTTCGACTGGGACTCTTGGGACTGGGACGGCAACGAGACGCTCCAAGACAAGCTCGTTGCCGAGTTCCTCACCCACGTCTGCCCGGTGGTCGAGAGCGTCGCGACGGACGCCCACGGGGGTGCTCGCCTGCAATTGTCACGCGGGTACAGCCTTGTACTCTTCCCTGCGGACTCCCAAGGCGAGGATTGGCGCTTCTTCCGTCCGCAACAGGATGGGGAGCATTTCGTGGTGAGCGGCGGCCGCGTGGAAGAAGGTGCGTAGGAGAAGGCCCAACCATCGCATGGAGCACGGCGGTTGAGGCCTGGCGGCCTTAATGGCGGATCATGCGTACGTTGTGGGAGTGGCCGGTTGGGGGCTGAGAAGGACACCGCCATCCCGGTCTGACAATGTCATCTCGGAGCAGCACGATGGCTGAGCACGGCGCCCTTGTGAAGTTCGGACATCAGCAACACCTCATCCAGCTTCGTGATGATGGGCTGCTCTATATGAACACTCTGTTGTATTTCTGGGGCATTGAGGATGGAGGGCTTCGCGGTGACGTTTGTGACAGTGTGGACGAGATTGCACGAGGGCATGAGGGAGAAGTGACCCTGGCAAATGCCACGAAGGCCCCTCTCAAGATCACAAATTGGACCTTGAGAATACAGCCACCCGAGGCGGAGAAGATAAACGTCTTCTGCATGTACGCGTTGCGTCCATCCGCAGGAACCTTCCCGGTGGATCAGAAGAATCTCCAATTCGGCGACTATGCGCTGGTCGTGGCGGACGCACAGCAATTCATAGATCGAATCGGCTCGCACATGGAGAGCAAGGCGATCAGAGGCAAAGCCGGATTGGTTGAGTATGTGGACAACGAGTATACAGGAGCGGTCGGGCCGTTCCGAAAACTCATGAGCTTCGCTTACCAGTCAGAGTGGAGACTTGTCTGTTACGATGGCGCTGGAGGCCCGCGGACGATTCGCATTGGGAGTATTGCAGATATTTCTACCATCATGTTGAGCAGTGAGGTGAACCAGAGGATTACAGTATGATCCTAGGCGAATGATGCCGCCCGTTCCGCCAGGAGTCTGCCACGGGTCTCTCTGCCTGCCCTTCAATGTCTACCGGTGTAACAATCCCCCATAGGCCGCCGGAAGTCCTTTGGCGGGTTCTCCCGCGCATGAGATAGTAGTACGCGGCAAGATCACCGCGCGACCGTTGGGCGGCTCGCGACCGCCCGGCGGATGCCGAGAAGGTGAGGGCCATGCGGGGCCGCATACCCGCAGTCTCAATCACGTGCAGACGACCACCCACTCACCCTGGCTCGTACAGTCCCCAGTTGATGTAGGTGATCATTATGCACGTTCTCCTTGTTCGCCGAGCAGGGTAAGAGCAGATGGTCGGCACGGGGCAAGGGGGAAACGGGCAGTTGCGCCGCACTACTTCGGATTCCCCGTAATCGTGAGTTTCCGATCTTCGCCGACCGTCTTGGTGCGGGCAACGCCGCCGATGGTGTAGTGGACGCGGAGGCGTTTCCAGGCGCCGGAGGCGGGGTCGTCGAAGGTGTCAGTCGAGGCAACAACGGTGAGGGCGTTGTTCTTGATCATGCCGGCCACCCGGTCGGTGACGTCGACGGTCTGGCCGCCGGCCAGGTCGCCGTAGGTCGCCTTGACGATGACGAGTTGGCCCACCAGCGGTTTCTCGTCGGCCGGGAGGATCAACGTTTGGTCCTCACCGACGGTCTTGGAACCGGCCATGCCGCCCAAGGTGTAATCAACGCGGAGCCGCTTGAAACTGCCGTCGGCGGGGTCGCCGAAGAGGTCGTTCGAGGCGTCGACGCGCAGCGCGTTGGCCTTGACCATGGCAGCCACCTGCTCCGTGACGTCGAGCGTGGGGCCGTCGGGAAGGGCACCGTAGACGGCCTTGACGATGACGAGTTTGGCCGGCGCCGGGGACCGGCCCTGCTCGGCCGCGCACCCGGCCAGGGCCAGCGCAGCGCAGGCGGCCAAGACGACGGATCTCAGAACCATCCGATGGCGGATCATGCGGTCCTCCTTTGCCCGGAGTTCGGCCAGGCATCCCTCTCACACGTTCCGGCCCGCGCCCGCTGCGGACCGCACGGGTGATTCTATCCTGCGGCTGCGACCCGGCAAGGCCTTTTTCGGCTGGTGCATACACGCTTTGCATAGGGTGCGGGCCCCCTGGGCGCCAGCGGAAACTGCCACGTCGCTCGGCCTTCGCCCTTGCGAAAGAGCAGCCTTGTCGATGACAGGCGGCTGCAATAAAGGCACCGACCCGGACGTTATAACCAGGGGCAAGACCACGCAACGGAGGCCCTGGCTCACAAACCTAATCCACAGAACTCCTGTCTCTGATCTGCTGAAACCGGAAGGAGTGGCAATGAAAAGCCGAAGTGTGCTCGTGCAGGCGGCGTTGCTTGTGCTGCTTGTCGTGCATCCGGCCTCATGGAGCCTTGCAGGCGGCTACACGATTGTCGACACCGCGCAGGAGCGTTGTTACAACAACACGCACGAGAATATATACCCGAAACCCGCCGATGCGTTTTTCGGCCAGGACGCACAGTATCAAGGTAACCAACCGGCGTATCGCGACAACGGCGACGGCACCGTCACGGACCTGACGACGGGCCTCATGTGGCAGAAAGATCCCGGCCCCAAAAAGACTTTCCGGGAAGCGGTTGCGGGCGCGTCGGCCTGCCGCCTCGCCGGACACGCCGATTGGCGGCTGCCGACCATCAAGGAACTGTATTCGCTGATCCTCTTCAGCGGTATCGACCCTGATCCCCGCAGCGCCGATTCCTCGAAGCAGCGTCCCTTCATCGATACCGACCACTTCGTGTTCCAGTACGGTGATGCGGCGAAAAACGAGCGCATTATCGATTCACAATACGCCACCTCGACCCAGTACGTCGGCAAAACCATGCGGGGCAACGATACGATGTTCGGCGTGAACTTCGCGGACGGGCGTATCAAGGGGTATCCGATAAGTCACCCGGGACGCTCGGGCAGAACGAAACGATACTACGTCATGTATGTGCGCGGCAATACCGGGTACGGAAAGAACCAGTTTCACGACAACGGCGACGGCACCATCACGGACGGTGCAACCGGGCTTGCCTGGATGAAACGCGATAGCGGGCATCTCAAGGCCGGCAAGAACAGGGACGGAAAACTGAACTGGGAGCAGGCGCTCCATTGGGCCGAGAACCTGGAGTATGCCGGACATTCGGACTGGCGTTTGCCCAATGTCAAAGAACTCCAGAGCATCGTCGACTACACACGCTCGCCCTCCACAAGCAAGTCGGCTGCCATTGACCCGATCTTCGAGGTCACGTCCATCACCAATGAGGGCGGCAAGAAAGACTATCCGTTCTACTGGAGCAGCACCACGCACACGCGCCTCCACAGCGGCGCTGCCGCATCCTATGTCGCGTTCGGTCAATCGCTTGGCTGGATGCAGAGTTTCCGAGGAGGGCGCCAATTGATGGACGTCCACGGCGCCGGCTCCCAGCGCAGCGATCCGAAGGCCGGCGATCCGTCGCGATTCCCGTACGGTCGCGGGCCGCAAGGCGATGTGATTCGCATCTATAACTTCGTCCGCGCGGTTCGCGGTGGCAAGGCCACGCCGAAAACCAGCGGTCCGAAGGTCGAAATGACCGAGGCGCAACACGGCGGACCAGGTGAAGGCAGGCGACCGGAACAAGGCACGCCGCCGGGAATGAGACCGGGCACGGGCCCCGGTCGAGAACGAGGACCAGGTAACTTCTCACGATTTGTCCAACGACTCGACCGCAACAGGGACGGCAAGGTCTCAAAGTCGGAGTTCGACGGCCCGGCCAACCATTTTGATCATCTGGACCGCGACGGCGACGGGTACTTGTCGGAAAGTGAAATGCCCCAAGGCCCGCCACGAGGGAACCGGTAGGGAGCGATTCTTCGCGCCAAGGGACCGACGAGGGATTGGCACCCGTGTGCTCGCTCCCCCCCCTCCCCGCGTCCGCCCCGGTTCGCTTCCATCTCCACCTTCACACGTCGGGCCACCTCGCTTCGGCCTTGCCTCGGGGGAGGTGTGGGCTTAGGATGCGCGGGTATTCGGTGTCGTCGCGGCCGGCGCACCGGATTACACGATTCGCCCGGGGCCCTGAAGGCTGTTCTCTCTGGTGCTGGTCATGGCTGCCCGAGTTTTTCTTGTTTTAGCGCGTGCCTTACAGACACCCATTCGCACAGCCGCCGCTCTGCGGCCTCGACGCGGACGAGCCCGCGAAGACAAGGAATCTGCCATGAAAACGACACGGGCGTTGACGCTTGTCCTGGCGACCTTCTCGGTTGGCTGTCCGGTGCTTTTGGCGGCCGAGCCGGACTCGGTCGTGGAAGGCCGGCCGTTCCCGTTGGACCGGGTGACCCTGCTGGACAGCCCCTTCAAGAAGGCGATGGAAATCAACCGGGCGTACCTGCTCACACTCGAGCCGGACCGGTTCCTGTGGCCCTTCCACGAGCGGGCGGGCATGCCGACCAAGGGCGAGCGCTACGGCGGCTGGGCGAGGAGGGACTGCGTCGGCCAGATGTCGGGGCATTACCTCAGCGCCTGCTCGTTGATGTACGCGAGCACCGGCGATGAGGAACTCAAGAGGCGCGTGGCCTACATGGTCGCCGAACTGGCCAAGGTGCAGGCCAGGCACGCCAACGGCTACGCCGGACCGGTCAGGACCGAGGTCTGG
>CBFDDG010000190.1:0-8671 GCA_965603505.1 uncultured Phycisphaerae bacterium
CGACTCACAAGACGAACAGCCGTAGCCGTAGGGTAGGCAATGCCCACCGTCCTTTGCGAGGCGCCGCGAGAAAGTGTGCGGTGCACAGCCTACAGGACTGATCGACGAGGTACGGGTCTACAACCGGCCGTGCAGCGGTGCCGGTGCTGTGGCGAGGCCGTCCCGGCCTTGCGTCTCGCCGGCATCTTGCCGGCGTGGCAGCTCTGGAGAACAAGGGCAAGATGCCCTCGCCACGTACGCGGGTCTGGCCCTACAGACCGTGGGCCGGCAGGCAACGGAACGCCAGCCCTTTCCATTGGTGCGGCGGGCGCTGGTGGCCGGCGGTCTACTTGATGACGACTTCCTGGACGCCGGCGGACCAGCGGTCCTGCAAGGTGATCTCGACCTTGAGAGCATCGGTCCGGACCGGCTCAAAGCCGACCTTGTTGAAGGTGTCCTTCTCAGTCTCATACGGCATGCTATTCTTCACCGGCTGGAAATCGCCCCGGGAGGTTCGGTACAGCACCCGCCAAGCTTTGGGCAGATGGCACTCACCCCGGCCGGTATCGTCGAACCAGTAGACTTGCACGCTCGAAAGCTCGTGCCTCTCGCCCCATTCGAACTGGATCCACTCGGTCGTGCCCTTGTGCGGCCAGAAGTCCAGTTGCAGGTTCGAGGAGTCGCCCGAATTCTCCGGGACGATCTGGTCCTTGATGGCGTCGAGCGAAGCGTGGACGAAGGAGGCCGTGGTCTTGCTCGTGTACGTAAGGGTGTCCGCCGGTTCGGGGCGGGCCGCCTCGGGTTTGCGAGCGGGCCAGACGGTCATCTGCCCTCGGCCGCGATGTGCCCAGGCGTAGTACGGAATTGCGGTGAAGGGCTTGGTGCCGGCCGGGACAATCCCGCCGTCGAGGGTGCGTTTTGTGAGGCTCGCTTTTCCGGCAATTGTCATGACGCCGCCGAGCAAGTCGCGCCGGAAGCGGGTCCTGAGTACTGCGTCATCGGGAATCATCAGGTTGAGTACTTCGCCGTCGTTGTCCGGGGCTTCAAGGCAAAACACGATGGGACCGACCTGAAGCGCGACTTTGCCGCGGTCGTCGACGATGTTCTCGTGCGCGATGACCCGTCTTACGGGCATGGGCAGGCGAAGATCGACGGTATCGCCGGCTTTCCAGGTTCGGTCGATTGCGGCAAAGCCGTTTTTCAGATCGATCTTGACGGTCTCGCCGTTGACGTTGAGGGAGGGCTCTTCCTTGTTCGGTCTTTGGAATCTATAGAGATCGCTGGGAACCGGCTCGTTGCGTGCCCAGCCGGGAATACGAACGAAAAGGGTGAATTGCTGTTGCTTCTTGGGCTCGACGGCAATATGGATGCCGTCCTGCCAAGGGTATCCGGTTTTCTGAGTCAGTGTGATCTTATTGCCGACGGTTTCGACCGTCGCGGTGCCGCTGATGAACAGGTTGACGTATACGTCACCGTCTTTGTGGGCGTAGGTGTAGCCGGGCACCGAGGGAATGAAGCGTGCGACGTTCGACGGGCAGCACGCGCATCCGAACCAGGGACTTCGGGCGTGCTGGCCGATGGATTCCAACGGATTCGGGTAGAAGAAGCGATCTCCTTCCATGGAAATTCCCGACAAAGCGGCGTTGTACAACACGCGTTCGAGGACGTCGATGTACTTCGCATCGCCGTGCATAAGGAACATGCGATGGTTCCAGAAAATGTTGGCAATCGAAGCGCAGGTCTCGCAGTAGGCGCGCATGTTGGGCAACTCGTAACGGCCTCCGAAGCCTTCGTGCCCGCCAGCGGCGCCGATGCCGCCCGTGATGTAGAGTTTGGTGTCAACGACGTCCTTCCATATTGCGTCGATCGCCCGGACGTATTCCATGCTGCCGGTCAGGGCGGCCACGTCGGCCATCCCCGTGTACAGGTAGGCCGCCCGGACGGAATGCCCAAGCGCCTCGGTCTGCTCGACCACCGGCTTGTGGTCTTGCGAGTACCAGCCATAGAGACCGCCCTTGCCGTCGGGTCCCCGATTGCCCAGGCGGCCCCGCTGGTCCAGGAAGAACTTTGCCTGGTCCAGGTACTTGGCGTCGCCGGTCGCGCGATAGAGCTTGCACAGGCCGATCTCGATCTCCTGATGGCCGGGCGGGTCGGTCCGCCTGCCAGCGTTGAATACGTCGCAGATCAAATCGGCGTTCCTGGTAGCGATATCGAGAAAAGCCTTCTCGCCTGTGACCTGGTAATGCGCGACCGCCGCCTCGTACATGTGTCCGACGCAGTATTGCTCGTGCTTGCCTGCAATGTCCGTCCAGCGCATTTGGGGCTGCCTCTCGGGAATGGAGTAGAACGTATACAGATACCCGTCCTCCCACTGTGCGCCGGCCATGATGGCGATGAGCTTTTCGAGGTACAGCCGCATCATCGTTTCCGGATGGACCTGCAGGGAATACGCCGCGCCCTCCATGACCTTGTAGACGTCGGAATCGTTGAAGTAGATCCCCTCGTGCTTACCTTCCTTCAGCCCGGCGGCCTTCTCGTAATTGCTGATTCGGTCCGTCTCCTCGCACTTCTCGAAGCAGTAGGGAATCGTCATCGTGCGGCTGGTCTCAAGCCGCGGCGTCCAGAACCCGTCTTGGACATGGACCTGATTGAAAGGCACCGGCTTGACGTTGTAGTCACGCTCCAAGGGAGCCGCCCCTGCCTGTGCCGGGCAGAGCGTTGCACATGAGAGGCATGCTGTGGCAAGGACGAATACTGTCATACGAGTCAACCTGTGACGTTTCATGAGAGACCTCATCCAAATGCTATGTCGCTGCGGGTCTATTTCCGAATCCAATGATACCAGCGGGACAGGTTTGTGCAAGCGCTCATCGGCAGACGAAGCCATCGGCGCCCTACGATTACCGTGGCATAGCGACAACGCCATTGGGCGTCAGACAAGCGGCTTTCCGCCGTTGAGCCCTTCGTAGGCGGTGATGTACTTGGCGACCATGTTGTCGAGGCTCCAGGTGTTCCGCGCCTGCTTCATGATCCTGCACATCTGTTTTTCCCATTCCCTCGGATGCTCGCGGAAGTACCTGTGATTTTGGACAGCCCTGCTCAGGCCCCACCACAATCCGGTCGCGTCGTAATCGTGGAAGAGAACACCGTTGCCGCTGTTGATCGGCGCCCCCCATGCCCGGAGGCTCAGCGGGACGATCTTGTCGCTGTACCCACCGGTGTCGCGGTTCGTCGCCGTCGCTCCGTAGATGTTGCCGACGACGTCGATCTGTCCGAAGGGTTCGTAGAGAGACGCGCCGAAGACGTCGCTGGCGGCGGCATAGCCGAGCGTGCTCACGTCCTGGTTGAATCGATGGTAGCAGATTCTTCCACGCGAGGCGCAGGCGATCCGGCCCATGATCTCGGCGTGCGTGTTGTCACCGCCGACCGGGTCGCCGACCACGGCGATCTGCACGCCGGGGTGGTGGTCCACAAACCTCTGGGCGATCTCCTCAAGAAGCTCGACGCCCTTCTGAACCGTATCGAGCCGGGAGGGCCAGTAGAGCAGGATCGCATCGGGGGCGACCTGCAGGCCGATCCTCCTCTGGAATTTTACTAAGTTGGCTCTCTTGGCCTTGATGAGGCTGTCGTAGGGCCCGTAGCGTTTGGCAAGGCCCGGCTTGTCGACCTCCGGGTCTTCCTGCTGGTTCTCCGGGAACACGTCGGGAGAGATGCCGTTGGGGATCACGAGGGTATTACGATTGTCGTACTTCACCTTCGTTTCCGCCCGGACACTCCAGGGAATGACCGCCGTTTCGAGGAAGTAGTCGCCCACGATCTCTTTGAGGAACTTCTCTCCCACATAGCTGACCGTCGTGGCATTCTTGATCGCCGTCGCCTGACAATCCAGGGATTTCTCCAGGCGATCGGGAGAGATGTACAGCCTCTCCCAGAGCGCCTGAAGGCTGACACCATAGAACATATTCAAGGGGACATGCCCCGTATGCGTATTGTGGACGGTGTGCAAAGCCGGCACGCCCCTGAGCTTTGCATAGGCCACGATGATACCGCCGGCCATCCAGTCGTTGGTATGCAGGATAGCCTGCCCTTCGTATTTGCTGCGGATCTCCTTGATATACGTATTGACGATCTGCCTCTGGAATTCGGCGGCATTGGCCGGGGGGGAACCCTCGTAGGCACTGCGGTAGCCCCCAAAGATCGACGAGGTAACGAGGTGGACGTTTTCCGGGTTCAGGTGGTGCCGCTTCTGGGTCCATTCCGCCTCGCTGAGCCCGGCCTCCTCACGGAATCTTCTGCTCAGGTTCAGAGTAATCAGGTGGACCGGGATACCCCTCAGCGCGAGGCCCTTGCAGAGTGCGGAGATGACCTCGCCCAGGCCTCCGCTCTTGCCGGAGACATAACGGGCGAACTGCCCCATCCCCTCGGACGGTAGCCGGCCGGTCTCCGGCGTCACGATGATCACGGGCGTTCGGGTGCTCTTCTTGAGGATGTTAAAGCTCTTGACCGCGTGGAACAATTCGTCGGCGGCGTGTGTCAGGGCGTACGTGGCCGTCGCCGCCGAGTCGTATGGGCAGATCGGATCGCCGGTCAAGTCCGAGCCGTCGCATTCCTCCCGAAGATATCGCAGATGATCGGAGGCGGTCAGGTGCCGGAACCTGCGCAGCAAGTCGCCTCCGGCGTTCTTCGCCTCGTTCTCCAGCCCTTCAATCCGCTTGAAGAGAAGCCGCTGCGCACAGGAAGGTGGACTGTCGAGCCCTTCCGAGAGTCCCGTCGGGAATGAATCCGCCGGACGGGGACAATCCACCATGGGGCATTCGGTGATCTGAAACCATTCGGCGACTTCGGTCGGATTCGCCGGCACAATATCGTCGTCCTTCTCGATTTCGTCGGGCAGCGCCCTCCAGAACTCCGCCATCTCGTCATAGGCCGGCGTCCCCGTTTCGACGAGCGGGAAATCACCGACGAGCACGACAACCTCGCCGCCGGCCCCATGGATCAACTCCGCACACTGCCCGGCCGTCCAGATTGTCCCGCTGCCTCTGCCGACCAGCCGGCGACTGAGATCGATGTTCCGAGGCAAAACGGCGAGCTTGCGCGGCCGACGCCTTCTTCCCATGGCGCGGTGCACCTGGCTCACCAAGATCGGGGTATGGCTCCTGACGTTGACCGTTCTTTCGCCCGGCTCGCAAACGATGGCCTTGAATCCCATATCCGCCACGATGTTCGCGATCTCGTTGTCATAGGACAGGCCGGTGTTCGCGAAGGCGGTCGGCTTGACTCCGAAGACATCGTTCATTTTCTGCCGGTGGAGCGCAACCTGCTCCTTGAACTCGGTCTTTCGCGGGTCGGCAAAGAAAGAAGTGTACGAATGATAGTACGGCTGTTCGAGGAATTCGACCTGTCGTGTGTTCCCGCCCACGTCGAGCAGTCCCCGCAGCGCCGCGATCACTTCGGGTAGATACAGCTCGGCCTGCTCGAGAAACGTTCCGGATACGGTGAGACTAAGCTTGAAATCATAACCGGCGCGCACCAAGTCCGAGAACATACGAATTGTGGGGAGGTAGCACCGCTCGGCCCTCCGAGTAAAGATCTCCCGGTTCTTCTCCTCCCAGAAGAGCGTTATCCCCTCAGGGTGGAGCCGAAACGGCTGATGGAGTTGAAAACACAGCGTCAGCAGAGGCATTACAACGACTCAAAAACGAACGATGGGATCACCTGTCCGTGAAACGACACATACCATGCGCCGAGCTTAGCCGATTCCACGGAAGATGAGAAGCCCCTTCTTACTCCCATGGATCAAAAAGTATCAGTATCTTATCGCCTTTCCTTATCGGACGGTGCGATCCCGCATCAATAGTCGTCGGGCATGCACGCGCCGCCAATGCCCTCGACTCGAATCGGCAGGCCCAGAGCGTTCAGACGCTCTTCGGGTCGGGATGAACCCACGGAGCTCGATACGGCCGGGCGAGAAGCCGGTTCGCCTCCTCGTCGCCGACGACTTGGCCTTTGTCTGGGTTCCAGACAAGCGTCCGCCCCAACTTGCAGGCCATGTTTGCCAGGACGCACGACGTGGCCGTGATGTAGCCCTGTTCGATGTCGGAGACGGGGCGGCCCCTTGCATCCACCATATTGAGGAAATTCCGCCAGTGCCGACGCATCGCGGACGCCACATGGCGCTCCAGGTCTTTCTCCGTCTCATCTTCCGGGTACTTGTCGTACTCGTAGAGGGCCTTGCCTTCGAGGGTTTCGCCCCTGCCCTGCGGGATGAACTTGTATTTATGGACGTCCGCCTTGAGCGTTCCCTTCTCGCCGAAGATGAACGCGGCCCAGGGAAATTCCGGATCCGGTGCGCTGCCCCACGTGCGATGGGTCCATACGACGGGCAGATCGCCGAAGTCGAAGGTGGCGGTTTGGGTGTCGGTAATGTTGGCCTTGCTACCCTTCTGTACGTAGACGCCGCCGGTGGAGCTGACCCGCTGCGGCCAGCCCAGATCAAGCATCCAGCGGACCATGTCGAGCATGTGCACGCACATATCCCCGATGATCCCGTTGCTGTACTCCATGAAAGCACGCCAGCCGCGCGGGTGATTGATCGAGCAATAGGGTCGCATCGGGGCCGGCCCCGTCCACATCTCATAGTCGAGATGTTCGGGCGGAGCGATATCCGGCGGATTGCCCCGGGCCCGCATGTGATAATAGCAGCAAATCTCAACATGACCGATCTTGCCGAGCTTGCCCTCTTTAATGATCCTGTCGCGGGCTTCAATGAGGTGCGGCGTGCTGCGACGTTGCATATTCACCTGGACGACCCGTTTGTATTTGCGGGCCGCTGCGAGCATGGCCTGCCCTTCGACCACGTCCACGCTGATGGGCTTCTCGACATACACATCCGCCCCGGCCTTGCAGGCCGCAATCATCGGCAGCGCGTGCCAATGGTCCGGGGTCGCAATGTGTACGATATCGAGCTGCTCCTGCTGGAGCATCTGGCGGTAATCGCCATAGGTGCGAGGCGTTTTCTTCGAGGCCTGCCGGGCCGCAATCATCTCAGCGGCCTCCGTCAGCATCCGCTTGTCCACGTCGCATACGGCGACCACCTCGACAGGCTCGATCTGAAGCAAACGGAGGTGCGCGCTCTTGCCATACCATCCGCTGCCGATCAGGCCGACGCGCCGCGGCTTCGGCTCGGCATAAGCCGGGACGAAGCTGCTCACGGTTGATAGGGCAACTCCGGCGGCCGTGGTTCGAAGGAATTCACGACGATTCATAGGTTCCTCCTGAATACGAACCGGGGCCCCCAAACGCCCTGCTTCGCATTTGGGGAACCCCTCTAACGAACATTCGGACCTCATGCCGGCGACTATACAGCCCCTCGGGCGGGTTTGCAAGCCGCCAGCGCCCGGCCTCTGCCTGGGGGTTTCCGGTTGACCTTGGGCAGGCCTGCCCTTAGAATCTCGCTTGCCCCGACGGCGGGGCTTTGACCCTCGTCTCCGCCGAGGACGGGTGATTGATTGCCTCCGCAGTTGGATGGGCGGGGCCAGCGAATGAAAGTGGAAAGGTTCTCAATGCGATTGATCCTTATCGACAGGGCAATTGACAGCAGACGAAACTTCTGGCCGGTGGCGTTGAGCCGCCCGATCTGGGAGCTGCGTTGCGGCATCACCTCGCTCGGCGAGAAGCTGCAGGCGAAAGTCGCGACAAGCGAGGTGGCGTATTTCCTGCCCGAGTACATGGCTGAGGTCTACCGGGGCCGGGCCGACCGCCCGGTGAACGATTCATCCGCTTTGAGCGGCGAGGACGTGCTGATCGTGGATGCTCGCGTCCGGGCGGACGGCTTCGATGTCCCGGCCGGCGGGCGAAGCGAGGTCGGGCTCGACGAACAGGGCCAGGTCCTGTACGCCCGCATCCTCAAGAACGACGCGAAAAAACTGCAGGGCGCCGGCATTGAGGAGTACCTCGCGTCGGCGAAGGCGAAGCTGCCCACCGTGCAATACAAAGGGCCGACGTGGGGCTACACCTGGGACCTCATCCTGGCGAACCCGGAACAGATTGCGGTGGACTTCACCAAGGCCGGAAAGGCCGGACTCGAGGGGACAATCGAAGAGCCCTGCGCCATCCGGGGCAGCCAAAAGGATGTCTACGTCGCGCCCGGAGCCAAAATCCATCCAATGGTGGTGATCGACGCCGAGCATGGGCCAATCTACATCGACGAAGACGTCGAGATTCACCCATTCACGCGGATCGAGGGGCCCTGCTACATCGGCAAGAAGTCGATTCTGCTCGGCGCGAAGTGCCGGGAGGGCAATTCGATCGGGCCTTATTGTCGGATCGGAGGCGAGGTCGAGGAGTGCATCATCCAGGGCTACTCGAACAAATACCACGACGGCTTCATCGGCCACAGCTACATCGGCGAGTGGGTCAATCTCGGGGCGCTCACGACCAACAGCGATCTCAAGAACGACTACTCGAATGTCTCGGTCATGCTGGACGGTAAACGTGGGATCGATACCGGCTCGACGAAAGTCGGCTCGCTCATCGGCGACCACACGAAGACATCCATCGGCACGCTGTTCAACACCGGCTCCTACGTCGGGGCCATGGCGATCATCATGGCCACGGGCAAGCCGCTGCCGAAATTCATCCCCTCCTTCGCCTGGTTCATAGAGGGGGTGGTCACGAAGGGTTTCGGCCGACG
>CBFDDG010000191.1:0-8643 GCA_965603505.1 uncultured Phycisphaerae bacterium
CCGGTCCACGTGTTGCGGGTCCACGCCGCCGCAGGTATCTTCGAACAGAATCTCGATGTGATTGTCCTCGGTTTGCCCGCGGATCGAAACCCTGCGGTCGGCCTGGCCGTCGGCGGCCTGAATCGCATTGACCAGCAGCGCAAAGAACAATTGCTCCATGTCCTTGGGCCGGGCCTGAAGGCGAGGGAGTTCCTTCAGCCCGCTGACCGAGATCGCCACGCGGGCCCGCTTGGCCTCTTCGGAGACCAGCTCGACGACGTGATCGGCAACGCAGGCCAATTCCACTTCGGACTTCTGGCGCGGCGACGACGCGCGCGCGAAGCCACGAAACCGCTCGATCAGATCGGTCATCGTCGCGATCTCGGCCAAGCTGCTTTCCACGTCCTCGGTAGCCGTCGAGAGGTCGCCGTCGCCGCGCAGCGTGGCCAGGGTGTTCTGGAGCGACAGGCGGAGCACCGTCAAGGGCTGCGTCAATTCGTGGGCCACCATCGCGCTCATCGCGCCCAACGACGCGAGACGATCGGCCCGCGCCATCTGCTCGCGGTACGTCTCCAACTGTCTCCTCGCCTGCACGAGATCGTCCACGTCCCGGGCAATGATGAGAACGGCGTTCGTCCGGCCCATCCTCAGAGGTTCGAACGTTGTGTCGAACCATCGCAGTTGGCCGCCCACCAGGGCCGGACTCAAAAGGTTGTTCCCTTTGCCGGTCCGAACCACGTCGCGCACCCGAGCCACCTGCTGATCGGCAAAAGGCCGGGGAAAGAAATCCCACATCGTTTTGCCGAGCATCGCTTCCGGCGTCACGCCGAATTGCCTGGCGACCGTGCTGTTGACGAACAGGATGACGCCGTCCTCACGCACGGTGGCAATCGCCTGGCCCATGCTCTCAACGAGCGTACGATACATCTCTTCGCTCTGTCGCAATTGCGCTTCGACTTGCTCGCGCCGGGCGATCTCCGCCTTGAGCTGCGCGTTCGCGGATTGGAGCTCGGCCGTTCGCGCTTCGACGCGACTTTCCAATTGCTCGTTTGCCTGACGCAGGGCCTGCCTTGCCTGCTCGCGCGCGGTGACGTCGATATTCACGCCGAGGATGCCGCAGATCGTCTCGCCGTCGCGGATAGGCGAGATGGTGTTGTGATAGTGTCCCCTTTTGCCGTGCGGTTCGAGCACCACGTCGCCTTCGACTATCTCTCCGGCAAAGGCCCGACGGTTGTTTTCCTCCCACAAGCCAAGTGTCTGCGCATCGGCATCGCTGTCGGATGGCCGTCTGCCGATGAGGTTGCCCCAGTTCGCTCGGCAGGCGGAGTTCTGCATGATGTAGCGTCCATCCGTGTCCAGCATGAAGAAGTCGAAGGGCAGGCTCTCAATCGCCGCGCGCAGGCGGGCCTCACTCTCGTGCAGGCTCGCCTCGGTCTTCTTGCGTTCCGTGACGTTCTTGGCGACGCCGACGACGCGACAGACGTTGCCCCGTTCGTCGCGGATGGCGTAGGCCCGGTCCGAGATCCAACGGACCGTTCCGTCCGGGCGAACGATCCGATACTCCCGGGGCTCGCCGCCACCCGTATCGAGGACCCGGCCGAACGACTCTTCGGCCGCCTCGCGGTCTTCGGGATGGACGCTGTCGGCGCAGTCCGCGTACCGCCGGTAGAGATCCTCGACCGAACGGCCCCAGATCGCCTCGTACGCAGGACTGACGTAGAGCACCCGCCGCTCCCGCCAGTCGAACACCCAGAATACCTCGTCGATATTCTCGGCCATCTCTCGCAGGTAGGATTCTGGCGCAGCGATGGGTTTGCGGCGGCGGTGGATCTGCGAGGCCTCCAACTTCGCCACGCGCTGGCGGAACGCTTCAATTTCAAGAATGAGAGCCTGTCGGCTCTTGTCTTCCTCAGGCATCAAAGTGGCTCACCGGCGCAGGATTCCGGTAATCGGCCCTCCAGATCTGGATAACGGATGCCTTCGGTCGGCCGCGACATAGCGGCGAAGATGCCCTGGCTCCGATTATCCGATATTTCCCATTTGCCTTTACAGAGAGTGCTTCTGCACCAACCAGTCTCTATGATACCGGCATGCACCCTTCGATTTCAATACATTTGGCCGTTGAATCGTCTTGTTTGATGGCTCGCATGGCCGAAGGACACTCCGACCTGTCTGAAACCCGGCTTCCCGCCATATTTTCCGTGTATCTCATCCGCGATTACCGGATCGCCTTGGCTCCGGCCGTCTTCAGCGCAGAGCGTAGGCGTAGAGGAACTCGCCGTGGCGGAGGTAGAGTCGGGTGCCGCAGACGACGGGGTGGGCCCAGGTGGGGCCTTCGCCGCCTTCGGGGAGCTTGAACGAGCTGACCAGTTCCAGGCCGGTCGGGGTTGGCTTGGCCAGTCCCATGAGGCCGTCTTCGCTGAGCGTGTACAGCATCCCGTCGGCGTACGTGAGCGAGCCCTTGCCCACGCCTTTCTCGGTGGACAGGGTGCGGCCGGTCTCCCAGTCCAGGCAAACCCACAGCTTGCTGTTGCGGAAGGTGCTGTTGCCGTAGAGGCGCCCGTCGAGCAGCACAACGCCGCCGTGGTGACAATCGAGGTCCTGCGTGCGCCATAGCTCCTCCAGCGAGGCCTTGCCGTCTTTGACGTGGAGCCGCCACCTGGCCGAGCCGGTCTGCAGCGTGCTGATGAAGATGCAGCCATCGCGATAGATGGGGATCATGATGTTCTCGTCGGCGTAGGACTCGTGCTTGACGTGCCAGAGCAGCTCGCCCGTGTTGGCGTTGACGCCGACGATCGCCTTGGCGGTCAGCGCGACGATGATCCGCAACCCCTGCTGCTCCACGAGGATCGGCGAGCTATAGCCGGCCAGCTTGCCCGTGCTCGGTGCCTGCCAGACGACCGATCCGGTCTTTTTGTCCAGCGCCACCATACACGTCTGCGGCCCGCCGGGGCAGGAGATCACGTGGTCACCATCAACCAGCAAGGACTCGGCCAGTGCCCAGGTATTCGTCTTGCTCTGATACTTCTCGAGCATATTAAGCCCCCAGATCTTCTCGCCCGTCCTGGCCCGGAGGCAGACGAGCTCGCCGAGCGGGCTCTGGTGAAACAGCCGGTCGGCGTCGATGGTCGGGGTACTACGCGTGCCGGGGATCTCCTTTGTCCAGGCCGGACCGTTCTTGACTTGCCACAAAACCTTGCCGTCCAGGTCCAGAGCGGTGATGACCGTGTCTTTGTCGATATTGCCGGCCGTGTAGATCATTCCGCCGGCAATCGAGACGCCGGAATAGCCATGCCCCAGCCCTTTGGCGGTCCAGATCAGGGCAGGCCCATTCTCCGGCCACGCTTTCAGCAGGCCCGTTTCGCCAGACATGTTATCCCGCTTCGGCCCGTGAAACTGGGGCCAAAATGGGCCTTTCTCCGCCGCGCAAGCCGCACTCGCCGCGATTAGGCCGCCAGTTAGTATGATGGAGATGGATTGCCGGATGGTGCGTAATGACGTGAACATCTGGACGACTCCTCGTTCGCTGACATTCTATATGGATTGCTGCAAAGGCCCTCGGGCCTTTCCGTCGCACTTTTGTACCAGGAACCGCTCGGGATGGCAACCGTCTTGAGTCTGCGTCGAGGGGGTCGAGCTTCTTGTGTGTGACTGACTTCTGTGGCCCGGGTGGGCGAGTGCGGGATCTCGCGTAGTAGGGCGAGCGTCCCCGCTCGCCTGAAGAGGTCGTGCGGGGACGCACGACCTACAAGGGGCCGCAAGATGTAGGCGCACACAGCTTTTCGCGAATTGATTTTCGCTCTTTACATCCGGTCCCTGAACGGGTATTCTATGGCCTTGTGGCGCCGATGTAGCTCAACGGTAGAGCACGGCTTTCGTAAAGCCGGGGTTGTGGGTCCGAATCCCACCATCGGCTGTGTTCGGCGCTCGTCGCCGGCCGAGAGGGGTCAGGCGGTTGCTGGTTGGATGGTCGCTGACGCGCGAACGCGCAGCGCACGGCTCTGCAGCCTGCTGTCTGGAAAGGCAATCCGGCGGTCGGGGCATCAAGAGATTCGGTCGAGGGATGATGCCTACAACCGGATTCCAAGGAGTTGACCATGAGTTCTATCACCATCGATGACGGGAAGCTCAAGGACTTGCTCAAGGAGGCCCTGATCGAAGTTCTGGAGGAGAAGCACGAGCTTCTTCGGAATGCCCTGGCTGAGGCGATGGAAGATATCGGCCTGACCACGGCGATTGAGGCAGGACAAGGAACCGGCACAGTCAGCAAGGACGCCGTCCTGAAGGCACTGGAGTAGGCGGCTTGAACGTTCAGTTTCGTAGCAGCTTTCTCAAAGACATCAAGGTCCTGACGGACAAGCAACTCAAGGACCGTATCCAGGCGACGATCGCCCAGGTTGAAGGGGCTCAGGCGTTGCGGGACATCAGCAGCCTGAAGAAGCTCAGGGGCAGCCGCAACTACTATCGCATACGGATCGGCGAGTATCGTATTGGCTTGGCCTATGAAGATGGAAACATCGTCTTCGTGCGCTGTCTCCACCGTCGGGATATCTACAAATACTTGCCGTAGGTACCGGGCAATCGTCGGGTATGCCGCGTGAAGTGCTGCTCGTTGGCGATAGCCGCCTGATGGTTCGCCGTAACGATTATCGATGGATCAAAGCGGAGGCCGAAGGCGGCGGACTCAAACAGGTGCATTCGGGGAGATGCGGCTATGGAAAACGGCGAGACAGCGGATATTGCGTGGAAATCACATGCCGAGAGATTCTCGTTGGCGGCCACGATTTGCATCCTTGTGGGCGTTGGCCTGTTCATCGGATGCATGGTCCTCGACCGGTATGTGGCCCAGTCGGACTATATCGGTCTTGACCACTTATCTGCCCCCGGATTGTGGACGTCTATCGTACTGGTGTATCTGGTGGCTCCGGTGCTGGGCGTTATTGCCATCTGGCGCGTGCGCGCGAACGAGCAGTACGTTGCACGGCGCAGAGATGACCCGGAGGGCAGTAAACGAATGCGCAGGGTGGCGGGCCGGTTTCTCATCGCTTCGGTGCTGCTGGTTCTGGTGGCCCTTTTTCCTATACATGAAGAAGTGGGGTGCGGAGCGTCCGTTCTTCGTCATGTGGGTGGACAACGCCGAGCTGCTTGTGTCCAAATGAATGCCTTGTGGTTCGTGCTATTCCTATTCGGGGGTGGCTTTCGGACCGTCGATGTTGGCAATGCCGTCTTGTGAGAACTTCGGGGCGTGGGCGAATGCCCCGGGACTGACCGAGCGGATGTGCAAGTCGTGCTGCGGGAAGGCGATTTCGATCCCGCCTTTGCGGAAGGCCTCGTCGATGGCGCAGTTGATGCCGTGCCAGACACGGAAGTAGTCGTCCATGCCGGACGTGTAAACGCGAAGCTCGAATTCCAGGCTGCTGTCGCCGAAGTGTTTGAAGAGGACGATGGGCGCCGGCTCGGCCAGGACCAGAGGGTTGGCCGCCGCGACCTCGTAGAGCAGCCGCTCCGCCTTGGCGATGTCGGACCCGTAGGCGATGCCGACGAGAAAATCCCGGCGAAGAAGGTTGTCGGAGAGGGTCCAGTTGACGAGCTGCCCGGTGATGAACTCCTTGTTCGGCACGATGAACTCACGCTGGTCCCACTTGCGGATCGTTGTGGCGCGCGTTCGGATCTTGGTGACCTTGCCTGTCACGTCCCCGACGGTGACGATGTCGTCGATACGAATCGGTTGTTCAAAGAGGATGATCAGGCCGCTGATGAAGTTGGCGAAGATCTCCTGCAGGCCGAAGCCCAGACCGACGGTCATCGCCGCGACGAGCCACTGGACGTTGGACCAGCCGATCCCGATTCTGCCGAAGGCCAGCACGACGCCAACGACCACCAGGATGTAGCGGGAGATGGTGATGATCGCGAACCGGGCGCCACGGTCCAGGGGCAGGCGCCTCAGGATGATGATCTCCAGCAAGCCGGGGACATTGCGGGCGAAAACGACCGTCATGACGGCGATCAGCACGGCGATGGTTACAGCCCCGAGGGTAATGATCTTCCCATCGGCGGCCTTCCACAGACCGGCCTTTCCGAACGCGGCGAACGCGGGCAGGACCTCGCCCCAGATGTACCACAGACCGACGGCGATCACTACGGTGGTCACGACGCCGATCAGCCGGCGGGTTTGCTGGGATAGTTCGGAGATCGTCTTTTCCGGCTTGACGGCGACCTCAGGGCCCTCACCGGGCTTCGGGGGGGCGGGCGCGTCCTTTCTCTGCTCTGTTTCTTGTCCGGTACGTCCCTGGCGTTTCTGCCGCTCCCAGATCGCGAGTCGGCGCTGCGCGACCATCAACCAGCGGACAAAGAGGGCTTGAAGAAACAGGGCGGACAGGATCAGCACGATCGTATCTCTGAACTGGAGATGCAGACGCCGGGCTGCGTAGAGGTAGCCCATCCCTGCCAGCAAGGCAAAGACGACCGGAAATGACACGCATAGCGGATACCAGATATAACGGAGCCGGTCGAGCCAGCCGCCTCGCCGGTGTCTCAGATAGGACTCCATAAGCGGTGCGGCGGGGCGAAGCAGGATGAGCAGGAAAGCAGCCAGAATGAGGAGCATCGCCATGAACACCAGGCGCCCGACCGTGCCGTACCATTGCTCGTTGAACTGCTGCGCGCGGAGGACCTCCAGAATGAACGTGGTCGGGACCGCGACGGCAAAGAGCCACCGCAAGTGGCGCCGAAGAAAGCTGAGGGCTTCTTCGCGCATGCGAAAGTGGTCTTGGGCCAAGCCGTGGGGCATGGCCAAGTGCCCCATGAAGCTCAGGGCGAACACCACATATGCGAGCTTCGGCAAGCTCGCGGCAACGGCTTGGGTGAAGTCATGGTCGGGGGCGGCCGTGGACAGGCACCAGAAGATCAGCAGCAGAAGCACGGGCCACGCCGACGCGAGCAGAACCGTCAGGGCTGTTGTTTGCACGGTGAGAAGAAAGTTGTCCGTGGCAACCTGACGCAGCTTTCCCGAGATAACGCCGATCTGTTTATGCAAGCGGGAATGGAAGACAGCCATCCCGAGGGCCACGAGTACGGTCAGAATATACGGCAGCGGATTGCCTCTTGAATGGGCCCACACCGCCCTTGCGGTCGAGCCCCAGTTGGCGGGAGAGAGGAACCATTGCAGGGCGCTGACCATGTGCCCCGCATCGGAGATCCTGACGGCATGACTGCTCTTGACCCAAAGAACGTTTGCATCAATGAAGTTGGTGTACTCTTCCACCAGCTTGACGTAAGACCGTTCCGTCGTATCGAGGTTCGCCAACTTGGTCGAATAGTCCAAATAGAGGTCGGAAAGTGCTCTGAGCGTTTTGCGTCGGGCCTTCAATTGCTCGATCAGGCTGTTTCGCAGGGCGTCTCGCCGGTCGGCAGGCACAGGCGGCTGTGCCTCGTCGAGCAGGGCGTTCGCCTTCTCCTCAACGTCGCTCAGCTCGGACCATTGTCTGTCGTACTTGATCCATTCCAGTTGAGCCCCGGCGATTTCCGCGGGGCGGCTCCTCATCCTGCGCCGGCTCTCGCTCGTACTGGGCAATTCGGCGCGTTTGCCAAGCAGGACGACGCCCAGGACGTTCGTGATGCCGCCGGCCTTTTCAATTCGCTGCTTTACGTCAGCGAAGTCCTTCTCCAGCGTGGACAGTTTCGCGCCGGTGCTGTCAACATCCTGTGAGGCCTTCTCAATCTTGCGCACCGTTTCGGCCTGAAGCTGTGCAAGCTCGGCGTTCTGTTCCGCTGCTTCCTGCAAGAGGGGGTCGTCATTCCTCGCATCTTCCTTCGCCTGGATTGCCTCCTCCTTCGCGTCATCAGCGGCCTTTTGCCGCAGCTTTCCGACCGTTTCCTGCCAGAGGGCGGCAGCCTTCTCGGCGGCGGCCGATTGGCGCGCCGCCAGATCCCTTTGGGCCGCAAGCAGATCCTTGGTGGCGTCATAGGACAGGAGTTCTTCTGCGTTGGCCTCGGTCCGACTCTGCAGAGCCTTCTGCTGAAGCTGCAAGAGCAGGCGGTTGGCCCGGGCCAATTCGGTCTTCTGTTCCTCGACGCCGGCGGCGGCGAGCTTGGTCTTGATCTCCTCCAGTTGCTGTTTTGCGCTGTTTGTCTCTTCGGGGATCCTGGTCCTTCGGTCGGCACGTCGCTTGGGCTCATTCTCCAGGTCGGTGGCCTTCTTCCTGGCTTCCTGCACAGCCAGTGTCGCTTTCGTCAGGGTCTGCTCGGCCTGCGCCAGCGTGACCTCGGGGGTCACAGCCGGAACCGGCGCGACGGCCGGCTGGTCGAGGACTGCTTTGACCTTATCCAGCTCTCCGGGCGCATTCTTCGTTGACTGGCTGTATTGCTTCCTCTTGGCAACCAGATCCTCGGCCAGTTTGAGCTGGGCGATGGCCTTGTCATAGATCTCTGCGAGCCTGGCCTTGAGTTCTTCGGTCAGGTCGGGTGACTCCGCGACCTGCTTCTTCTGCGCCTGGAGCGTCTCGATGGTCACCCCTTCTGTGGCATTGGCGGCGTCCGTCAGCGCCACAGTGGTGGCCGGGGCATTGGGTTCCTGCGCCTTTGCGGCAGGCGGTGTTTCGGCCTTGGGAGCGTTTGGCTCGGTAGCCGTTGCCGAAGCCTGCTGAGCCCAGAGGCTCACACTCA
>CBFDDG010000192.1:0-8635 GCA_965603505.1 uncultured Phycisphaerae bacterium
ACGCGCCAGTCCTGGAGCCGGTTGGCCCAGTACGCGGGTCCGATCCAGACGCGCTGAACCTCACGCGGCCAGTCGCTGGCGAACTCGTCTGAAAACGCCAGCGGCCCCCCAAGCACAAGGTGTGCCGCTGCCAAGATCGGCGTGAACCGAAGTGCCAGTACCCACATGACCGGTGCCTCCTGCCACGGTGTGCCGGCGTCCACCGTAGAGCGCTTTCGCGCCGTCGGCAAGCCGGTCCAACATGTTGATCGCCTCCCGATTCGATCATGGCGGAAGTCGGAATCGGATAGACGCCAGCAATCGCCTAGCGCCGCTGAGCAGTTCGAGTTGCGCGCATCAGGTATCGTGACCATGACACTCCAGACAGCGAGCGTTCTCGGGCGAGACTTGCCCGAGCGCCACGCTCACGGGCGACAGCACCCACGTCCCCAGCAGCAGGTACGCCGCAGCGGTGTTCAAGCCGTTGCCGACCCGTGACCTGCCTGTCACGACTGACTTCCTTTCTTCTCGTCTTTCCCCTCGCCCCTCGGCGCAGTGGTAGCCTCGGGCCGAGCGGCAGGCCTCTGTGCCGGGTGGTTGATCACCGGTTTCACGCGGTCGTAGCCATACGCTCGATGGCAGCCCGGGCCGCACCGGCCACCCGTCTCGGTCTGCTCGAAGTTGATCGGCAGCCGCCGGCGGCTTGAGCCGAACAGCACCCAGTCGCGGACGTACTTGGCCTTGTTACTGGCGTGGGTTTCGTGGCACGCCCGACACGTTCGCCCCTTCTCGGGCCGATTGACGTGCGCGTAGCGCAAGTTTCGCTCGCCGTCACGGAAACCCACCCGGAGACAGACCCCACGACAGGGATCGTTAGCGTCGTACTCCGCGCATTTTTCCCACATGATGACTGGCAAATTCCTGACCGTCCGGTAGCCAGTGTACAAGCCTCTGCCCCAGCAGGCGTGCGTCTTGGCTCCCGCCCGGGGGCGCCGCGCACTGTTCAACCCCGAACAGCCCTCGCAGAAAGGCGATTGTTATTCCTGGAATCCCACCCGCAGGCCAACACCTTCCCTCTATTTCGCACGCGCGGTTGGCCGACGGCCCCCATGAATCCACCTAACCAGCCAGGAGCCGCCAACCTTCGCTCGGCAAACAGCGAAGCTCCCTGGGTCCGAGACGCCCAAGCCGTTGACCAACGCCACACCGCTTGGAGGCGTACAGCCTTCTGGTGCGGTTTACCGGGTTCAGGGGCGCGCAACCATCCGGCACGGCGTGGCTCCTTAACCCCCCTGCCTCCTTGATCGCGACGCTCAGGGTGATATCCTAGCCGGCGGGTCGATCGGCCGCCGACGCCGTATCTCCGGCCAAGGCGTAAGCGGGTTATGTAGGCCATCCCGGCCAAGTTGAGAACTGTAGCTTAAGAGACAGGAAATGCCGCAAACGAATGACCAGGAGAAAAGGGAGACCGCCTCACGGAAACCTTCAGGCCCAGGCCCGGACGGCGCGGAAAGCTCGACCGGGTCGGCGCCCGAGCGCGCCGTTCCCTACAAACCCAAGTATACCCCGCTGTGGAATAACGTGATCAGCATGACGGGTATCTTCTTGGTGGTCATCGGGTTCCTGTCTCTGCTCACTTTCGGTTTGTTCACCCTCGTCGCCCCCGTCGCCAACCCATATGTAGACATCATCGGTTACCTCGTGGTACCGAGCGTCTTGATCCTCGGCCTGATCATCTTTCCGCTGGGCATCCTGTTCAAGAGCTGGCGGTTGCATCGGCGCGACCCGACGCAACCGCTGGTCATTCTCTTTCCGCACGTTGACCTCAACGACCCCCGGCAGCGCCGGGTGGCAAAGTTCGCAGTCGCGGGTACGTTCATCCTACTGCCGGTGGTGGGCGTCAGTGGTTACCACGGCTTTCACCATACCGATTCCGTCGCCTTCTGTGCCGAGGCTTGCCACGCCGTCATGGAACCCCAAGCCACCACCTACGAGCACTCCGCGCACGCCCGCGTGCCCTGCGCCGAATGCCATATTGGCGCGGGCGCGGGTTGGTTCGTCAAATCCAAACTATCGGGTACACGACAGGTCCTGGCGACGTGGCGGAACAGTTACCCGCGCCCCATCCCGCCGGCGATTACCAATCTTCGGCCGGCCCGCGAGACGTGCGAGGAGTGTCATTGGCCCAGGAAGTTCTTCGGCGCACAGTTACGAGAGATCGTTCACTTCGCCTCCGACGAAAACAACACCCGCCGAGAGATCGACATGCTGCTCAAGACCGGCGGCGGCGACGAAACCACCGGCCGGGCCATGGGCATCCACATGCATATGGTCCTGGCCGGCCGCACCAAGTACGTCGCCACCGACGACAAGCTCCAGAGAATCCCCTGGGTCGAGTTCACTCACAAGTCCGGGATGAAGGAGATCTACCGCTCCGATGGGCGGCCGACTTCCGATCCCCGCCCGGAGGGACGGGAACGGACGCTCGACTGCATGGATTGCCACAACCGCCCGGCGCACAAGTTCCGTTCGCCGCAGCAGGCGGTGAATATCTACCTCGAGATCGGCAGGATTGACCCCACGCGCGGGATCGACCCCACACTGCCATTCATCAAACAGGAGGCAATGAAAGTCCTCGTTCAAGCGTACCGCGACGTCGAGACCGCCGAAGTACAAATCGGAGCCACGCTCTCTCAGTACTACCGCACAAACCGCCCCGAGATCTGGAAGACGCGCAAGGCCGCGATCAACCGGGCCATCGACAAGATCAGGGAAACCTACCGGCATAATTTCTTCCCGGACATGAAGGCTGACTGGCAGACCTACCCCGACAACATCGGACACCTGATCTCACCCGGCTGTTTCCGCTGCCACGACAGCACCCACATCAACCAATACGGCGATAGGCTCGCCCGCGAGTGCAATGTCTGCCACAGCTTCCTTAATCCTGTCAATCCGGAGGGCGACACCTCCACGGTCCAGGTCGGTGAGTTCGTCCACTCGTACGAACTCCCCGGCGCTCATAAGGAGCTGCGATGTAATCTGTGTCACAGCGGCGGCGTCGCTCCCGTGCCGACCTGCGCGGGCTGCCATACCGAACAGGCCGAGTTCCGTGCCGGCACCTCGAAGGTTTTTGAGGCGTTCAACATAACCGCTGACGCGATGGCGACCGCCGTCGCTTGCGCGGGCTGCCACGACCTGTCCGAACCGACCGGCATCGAATCCGTTGACGCCATGTGCATGGAGTGTCACGAGGACGAGGAAGAGCGTTTTGAGGGCATGTTGGCGTCGTGGCAGGAGGATGTGGCCGGGCTGCTGGCGGACGCCGAGGGTCGGGCCGATGCTGAGGGCAAACAGGTGTTGGAAGCCCTACGCAGCGCAGGGCCACTGCACAACTACGAAGCCACGCGAAAGATCCTTCGTACGCTGGCCGGCCCTAGGGCGCCCTCGTCCCAGCCGTAGCAAGCCATGCGCATGTCCGCCTCCCACCACACCGCCAGGTAACCCGCGTTGTTCTATGCCTATTCCCGTGGCCGCTCCGATGTGCTGGCCGGCGTGGACGGATCGGGAAAGCAGCTCATGCGGCGGGCCGGGCAGTTGCTGGTCGCCCTCGCCGTTGTGCCAATCCGAACAGCTCTGCGGAGTCGCATCCCGGGTCTGGCTTCGTTGTCGGTTTCGTGGCTGAATCCTGCGCCAGGTCCCCAGATGCCAGCCCGAGACATGCCAGCGCACAGACCACCTTCAGTCTTGCGCGATTCATGGGGCATCCTCTCGTTCGTTACTTTGGCGGAGCGGCCCCACTCTTCTCCTGGCCGAAGGATCCGGTTCCTTTCGGCGGTGTCTTGTCTGAAGGCGTGGAACCGCCCACAGTCTTTTGCTTCACATTGACGACCGGCCCAGGGCGCTTGTCGGGAAACGCGATGCCTTCATCTTCGTCGTGGCACTCGTCGCACGTCGGCGGCTGGTCAAACTTGCGGTCGATGTGGCATTCTTCGCAGTCGGTCTCTGCGTGATTCTCGTCCAACGCCTGCCCGGTGACGCGGTGGTCGAAGTTGTCAGGCGCCCAGGCTTCGTGGCACTTGTTGCAGTCGCGGTCGAGCTTGACGAAGCGCACGTTCTTGTGGCAGACGCGGCAACTCTTGTCTTCATGGTGCCGGCCGAGTGGCCATCCGGTAGTAGCGTGGTCAAACGGCGGGGGTTGGGGCTTGCCTTCTTCCCAGTGGCAGTGGCCGCATCCCTCGGGGCTCTCCATGTCATGGCAATGCGCACAAGGGTTGTGGTGTTCCTCGAGCGTGCGAACGTGCTGCTTATGTTGCTTGCCTTCCTCGTGACAACGCAGACAACTGTCCCCACGGTGACATTCCGCGCACTTGAAGCCGAAATGCTGAGTGTGTTCCTTATGCCGAAAGATGGCTTTCGCCCCGGGACGGCCCCTATACTTGGTCTGATATATCTCGACCTCCGGCTCGGGGATCGGGGGGTGGATCTTGCCCATCACATCGTCTTTCGTAACCGTAGCGCCCGTTCTACCCTGACCTTCCCCTCCGACACGGGAAAGATGGCACACGTCGCACGCCGTCTCGTGACTCCATTCAAGGTGGCACCCCAGACACTGCCGGTGATAGGCCCCTTTCAGGCCCGGTTTGCGCATATCCTGGTGTCTGAAGCTGACCTCGTGGCAGCTTCGGCATGCGGGGTGGGCGACCCCCTCGGGTGTGTAGTGATGACAGATTACGCAGCCCCCCGCGATTTCCGCCCACCTGGCGTGGCCGGAATGGTCAAACGGCACCGGGCCGAAATGATCCTTCACGTCCTTGACGTCCGACAGCATGTCCAGCAGGATGACCCCTTGGGGCACATCGCCATGACTGAGCGCCTCGATAGCCTCTGCTTCACGGGACCGGCCGCACGGCCGAAGGCACGGGTCCTCCGCCGTAGGCTTGTCGCACGTGTGGCAGTCCCGGCAATCGGTTGCCTCGGGCACGTCATGCTTCGCCTTGGGGGGCTCCGGCTGCTCGGTGGGCGTTTGCATCTTCTCTTGCCCGAACGACGGCACGCCCACCACGGCAAACCCGATCGCGCCGATCATCACCACGAGCGCGGCAACCGCGCGCCTTGACACGTTGCGGTGCTCTAATCGCGTGCTCATGCCGTCCTCGCTCTTCCGGGATGGGTGATCACGGGGAAGTAAGTCACGATCACCCGATAAAGGAACATCAGGAGAGAGACCAGGCCAATCGTCACCGCGAACTCGCCGATCGCCGGGAAGTAGCTCTTCACCGGATAGAGCGGCATGAAGCCTACCAGGAACACGTTGATGCGGTTGAGCGCCACGCCCAGCACCACCAGCAACGACGCCAGAAACAGCCAACGCGGCGAGTTGCGCACCCGGGACGACAACAGCATCACGAACGGCACAATGGCGCCGAAGAGCACCTCGATGACGAACATCGTGCTCTGCACGGAACCCTCGGCGAGGTAGACGTAGCTGCCGCGGACGACCATGTCCCCGATCTTGAAGCCCAGATAGGCGCCCAGCAGGACGGGTATGTACTTCGCCAGCTTGCTGAGAACGTGCATCTCCGGCTTGAGCTTCAAAGACCACGCGGCATACAAGCCCTCGAAGATCACCATGGGGAAGCCCACCGCGATCGCCGACAGCAGGAACAGAATCGTCATAATCGGCGTCCACCACAGCGGGTGGGTCTTGGTCGGCACGAGGACCATCAGGTTCCCCAGCGACGACTGGTGGGCGCAGGACAGCACCACGCCGGCGATGATCAGCAGCGGCATGATCTTGTTGAGGATCGGGTAGATGCGGTCGCTCAGATTGGTGAGAATGGCGAAACGCTTGTCGAACTTGAGGAACCGCTCGCAGACGATCGGGGCGAACTCCAGGTACAACACCGTCAGGTAGAGCATGACGCACATGCCCACCTCGAACAACGCCGAGTTCGGGCTCCACATCCACGGCATGGCCGGATGCCAGATGTTGTAGTACCGACCCAAGTCGGCCATCAACCCGATGCCAACGAAGGTGTAGCCGAGCATGGCGGTCAGCAGGGCGGGGCGCACGATCGCGTGGTAATGCTCACGATGGAAGATGTGTGCCAGGGCTCCGGCCGTGAACCCGCCCGCCGCCAGTGCGACGCCGGTGGCCACGTCGAAGGCGATCCACAGCCCCCACGGATGCTGGTGGTCCAGATTGGTGATGGCGCTGAGGCCGAAGATGAAGCGCCAGGCCGCGAAACAGGCCCCAATGAACGTCAGCAGCAGCAGCACGTAAACGCCCGGCGTAAACAGCTTCCGCTCGACCGGCAAAGGTTCGTGATGTTCACTCACGCTCACAGCTCCCGTTTCCAATTGCTTCTTATCTTCCGACCAACCGCCCGCTGAATCAGCCCTCCTCGCCGGCCGGCGACGATTCCTTATCCGGCTTCATCAGCCACATCACCGCCCCCAGCAACCCGTACCACATCAGCGGCGGCAGGAAATACTTGAACTCGGCGTGCTGGATCTTCTCCGTCAGCCGCGGCGGGGCCTCGTGACCAAAGTGCTTGAAGCCGACCTGATCGAGCGGCACGCTCGATATGTAAAGCCAGGACGACCCGCCCGCCTCGTGCTCGCCATAGACGTGATCGACGTACTCGTCCGGCTTGGCGAGAATCTTCTCGTGGGCCAGCTCCAGCAGCTCGCTCCGCCTGCCGTAGGTCATCACCTCCTCCGGGCAGATCTTCACGCAGGCAGGAACCTCCTGCACCTCCGGAACCAGATGGACGCACAAGTTGCATTTGCGAACCTGCGGCGTCAGCGGCATGTCGTAGTCATACGTGGGGATCTCGAAGGGGCAGGCAACCATGCAGTAGCGACAACCCATGCACCGGCCCGCGTCGTAGACGACCGCCCCTTCTTCCCGCTTGCTGAGGGCACTCACCAGGCAGGCCGACACGCAGGCCGGATCAACGCAGTGCAGGCAGTTGAACTTGTTGTAGAGCGGTTGGGACTCGTCCTTCGGATTGCGGTAGCGGTTGATCACCGTGTGGCTGCGCGGGTGCGGACGCCGGGCCTTCTCAAAGACCGACTTGTCTTCAAACGTCTCCACCGGGGGCGGATTGAACCCGGCGGCCTCCTGGCAGGCATACTCGCAAAGGCGACACCCGATGCACTTGGGAATGTCCACGAGCACCCCCATCGCCTGGGCGGAAGGCTTGACAGCTTCGGATGCCCGGGCCGCGTCAGGTGACACGCCGGCGGCGATACCTCCGACCCCCGCCAGACCGGCCAGCTTGAGGAAGCCCCGTCGGTTCGTGCTCATCTGCCTTTCACCTCTGCAACTTGCCTGTACCTGAGACGACTATTAGACGCGGATCCTTGTAGCACCTCCGGGCTTTCCAGCGTTGGTCAGAAACGAAGGTGCCCCCAGCACCGCCCCGCCGGAACTTCGGTCCGCCGCCGTCGGCAGCTCGCCTGGGTGCCCGCTAGCCCATCCGCACCGCCGGTAACCGACGCAGTTGGAAAGGTCCCCCAGGACGCCCGCCCGCGCCGGGTGCGGCAAATCACCCGATCCGGCGTGGCAATCCACGCACCTGAGGTGTGCGTGTCCATTCCCGGCCAGCAGTCCTTGGTGGAAACCAAGCGCTGGCAGATCGGTCCCCGGCTCACGCGCTGGCGCGGCAACCATGCCGGCACGTTCTTCCTGGGAGATCATAGCAATCCGGCATGACCCAGGGCAGTTCAGACAGCGCCGTTTTTCTCGCGCGATCGGCGGCTCTTGAGCCAAGGCCGCGCGTGCGGTCGCGGTGAGCACGATCGCTACGGCAAGCGCTCGCCGCCCGGGCCAGCAAAGGGCCACCCTGGCTGCCAGAGTATCATGCTCCCGACTGTCCCCAAGCGGGTGCGGGCGTTCCTCCGCCAAGGGCACATCTCCTTCACAAGCACCGAATGGCATTCTCACGGCGGCCTTGCTTCCGCACCGGGTGGCCTTATATCAGAGCGTCACCCGTTTGCCAAGGTTCGCGTCCTTCCGCCGGGCCGAGCCGGTGAACGGAACTCGCGATCAGCCACCGCGTAGGGGTATCGATGAGCGACCACATGACGCCGCCGAGGGCGACCTCAACTCGCCTGCTCACGGACCGTGCCGCTGACCCTCGGCCTAGAGTACTCCTTATGGGGTTGCAGTGCAATCAGCGTGCCATCGCGGGGGCAGCCGGCTGCCAACCAACTCCGCTCTGCAGGCCCGCAGCCCTCCGCGTGCCGCCCCGACTTTCAAAGAAACAGGCCGCAGCCACGCACGAGCGCAGCCGCGGCCTTTCCGATCAGCGAAGTTTCAACTGAAGCCCTGCGCTTCTACTCTCCCTTGCGCAGCTTCATCTTGACGTGCTCGTGCGTGTCCTTGTCCTTGCTCTCCCCAAAATCGAACTTGTAGTCGTCACCCGCCGTCGGATTGTCCGTCTTCGTGTGACAGCCGGTGCAGTCCTTGGCATCGATCTTCTTCATCCCGGCCGCATAGAGCTCGGCGCGTGTGTACTGGCGCTGTTCGTCCTGAATCTCGTCCAAGATCTCCACATACTTGCTCGCCGGCCCGTGACACGCTTCGCAACCGACTCCTGCCAGCGCCTCAGCCTGCCGTTGGGCCTTGCGATCCTGTGGGTCTGGG
>CBFDDG010000193.1:0-8623 GCA_965603505.1 uncultured Phycisphaerae bacterium
GCCTCGATCATGCAGATCGGCTGGTCCACGCCGGGGCCGTGGATGAACTTCCGCAGGAGCTGGTCGCTGCTGTCGTACTCCGCGATGAAGTGGTAGATGTCGTCGTACCCGTACACGTGCGTCTTCGTCCCACCGCTGTCCGTGACCGCCATCATCATCCGGTTCCCCACGTAACCGTACGTGTAAGTGTACCTACGGTATCCCGCATTGGTCTGGTTGTCAATAGACAAGAGCCGGCTGGCCGTGTGATGGCTATGTCGACGGCCGTGTGGTTGTGGTCGTTGTCCACCCGCGTCCGGCGGTTTTCGCTTGAAACGGCCGGTTCTGTGGGCTATCTTCCGGGCGTGCGCCGGATGACCGTAATAGCGACCGCATTCTGCTGCAGGAGGTGACCGTAATGAGACGAGTGTCTCTGGCTTTTCTGATTTGTACAGGTGCCGCGCTGAATGGCATTGCAGCGGGTGGACAGGTGCGCGGCAGGGCGGAGGTTGTGATTTACGGCGGTACGAGCGCGGCCGTGACGGCGGCCGTGCAGGCGCGTCGCATGGGTAGGTCCGTGATCGTGGTCTGCCCTGAGAAGCATCTGGGCGGCATGAGCAGCGGCGGCCTGGGCTTCACCGACATGGGCGATAAGTCGGTCATCGGCGGCCTGGCCCGCGAGTTCTATCACCGTCTCTGGCAGTACTACCAGCAGCCCGAGGCGTGGCGCTGGCAGAAGCAGGAAGAGTTCGGCAATCGGGGGCAGGGGGCGCCGGCAATCGATCAGGACAAGCGGACCATGTGGGTCTTCGAGCCGCACGTGGCGGAGCAGGTCTTCGAGGATCTTGTCGCCGAGCACGACATCCCGGTCTATCGTGATGAGTGGCTCGACCGTAACGGCGGGGTGAAGAAAGATGGCGCACGCATTGTCTCGATCACGATGCTGAGCGGAAAGAAGTTCGCCGGCCGTGTCTTCATCGATGCAACCTATGAAGGCGATCTGATGGCGGCGGCCGGTGTCAGCTACCACGTGGGGCGGGAGGCAGCCGAGCGGTACGATGAGCAGTGGAACGGTGTTCAGAAAGGCGCGCGGCATCACGGCCACTATTTCAAGAAACCGGTCGATCCGTATGTTGTTCCGGGGGATTCGTCGAGTGGTCTGTTGGCGCGGATCAGCGCGGACCCGCCGGGCGAGGATGGACAGGCGGACCATCGCATTCAGGCGTATTGCTTTCGGATGTGCCTGACGCAGGTCCCGGAGAATCGCGTGCCGTTCCCGATGCCGGCGGGGTACGATCCGAAGCAGTATGAGCTGCTTCTGCGCGTGCTCGCCACGGGCTGGCGCGAGGTTTTTCAGAAATTCGACGCCATTCCGAACAAGAAGACCGATACGAACAATCACGGACCTTTCAGCACCGACAATATCGGGATGAACTACGATTACCCGGAGGCCTCGTACGAGCGCCGGCGCGAGATCGTCGAGGAGCACACGATTTATCAGAAGGGCCTGATGTATTTTCTCGCGAATGATCCTCGCGTGCCGGAGGATGTCCGGGGGCCGATGAGCCGGTGGGGGTTGGCGAAAGATGAGTTCGAGGACAACGGGCATTGGTCGTACCAGCTCTACATTCGTGAGGCCCGGCGGATGGTCGGCCGGTACGTGATGACCGAGCAGGACTGCCTGGTGCGGCGGGAGACGCCGGAGTCGGTCGGGATGGGCTCCTATGCGATGGATTCGCACAACGTGCAGCGATACGTCACAGAGGGCGGCTTCGTGCAGAATGAGGGCGATGTGGGCGTTAAGCCGCCCAGGCCCTATAAAATCGCACTTGGCGCACTCCTGCCCAAGCAAAGGGGATGCAGAAACCTGATCGTGCCGGTCTGCGTCTCGTCGTCGCATATTGCCTACGGGTCGATCCGAATGGAGCCGGTCTTCATGATTCTCGGTCAGAGTGCGGCCGCGGCCGGGGGGCTGGCGATTGAGGCCGGTTGCCCCGTGCAGCAAGTGGACTACGGAAGACTCCGGGAGGAGCTGCTTGCGGAGGGGCAGATCCTGAACCGGTGAGGCGGATATGCGGCCTTGGGCCGAATCGGGACGGCTCCAGCGGCGGGATTATTGCCGATAAGAAAGCTTGCAGCCAGGCCGTATAAATGGTATAATTGCACGGCAGTAAAATAGGCACGGGGGTTCAGCCTCATCCCGCGTTGGGGAGACGAACCGAATGGGAACATGCGCTCGTTCGTCCGGTGAGGTGGGCCCGGAAGTTGTACGGGGAGGGACCTGCAGCGACAGTCTTGTCAAAAGCGGTCACGCGCAACCGAGGAGGTGGTTACGCAACGCGGTTGGGGGATGGAGCCCGATTCCATTGACTGAGCGAGTCTTGAGTTCTCAGTTTCCGGTTTGAGGGACATTCCTTCCGACAACTCAAGACTCCAAGAAAAAGCCAGAGGCTTGTTTCCGACAGCCACGGACGGCAGGTGCGTTCGCTACGCGTGCGCGGTGTGCGCGCAGCGGTGACGGATGCAGAAGAACACGAGGGAAACGGAGTAAGGAGAACGGACCATGAGACGGTCGACGATCTACAACCTGTTGTTGGTGGTTGTCTGTGTGAATGTCTGCGTGGGCGTCTGCGCCGTGGCAGGTGAGCTGCGGGCGTGGGGCTCGGACGATGACGGCCAGGTGAGCCGGCTGCCGGCGGGCAAAGACTACGTGGCCGTTGCCGCTGGCGACGCGCATGCGCTGGCGTTGAAGTCCGACGGCGCCGTCGTGGCCTGGGGACAGAATGACGACGGCGAATGCGACGTGCCGCCCGGGACGTACAAGGCGATTGGAGCGGGCGCGGATTTCAGTCTCGCGATTCGCACCGACGGCTCGATTGCCGCCTGGGGCAACAATCTGCGCGGGCAGGTCTCCGGGGCACCGGCCGGAAACGATTTCATCGCAGTTGACGGCGGCGAGTTCTTCGCCGTGGCGTTGAGGGCCGACGGCACCGTCGTCTGCTGGGGCAGTGACAGATGGGGCCAGGTGTCCAGTGCGCCGACCAAAGGCAGCTTCAACGCGGTCGCCGCCGGCGACGACCACGCGGTGGCCCTGCACGCCGACGGCTCGCTGGTTACCTGGGGGTATTGGGGAGCGGTGGAAGGCGCACCCTCAGCCAGTACGTTCACAGCGATTGGCGCCGGCGGCCGCTACTCTCTGGCCGTCAAAGACAACGGGTCGGTCGTTTGGTGGGGCAGTGACACGTACGGGTACGGCCTCGCGAAGGTCCCTGCTGGCAAGGACTACGTGGATGTCACGGCCGGCTACCTGCATTGTCTGGCTCTGAAGAACGATAGCTCCGTGGTGGGGTGGGGCGCGGGGCGCGATGCCTCGGGCCATCCGCACTGGGGACAAGCGACTCCACCGGCCGGAAATGACTACGCAGTCATCACGGGTGGACTCTACTTCAGTCTCGCGATTGCCGGCGCCGCGCCGAACGATGTCAACGTGCCTGCTGTCGCGGACGATTTCAATGATAACGCCCAGGGAAGAATCTGGCAGTACTATGGGGACAACCTGTCGGAGTGCTGGCTGGAGGAGGTCAACGAGCGGCTCGAATTGCGGTCCACCGCAAAGGCGATGGGAGTCCCGGCTTTCTACCTCGGCGACGACTGGCGCATCGACGCAACGGCGGATTTCTCCTTCAAGGTGAATTTCCACTACGCTTTGATCAACGACGCGGTCGCATGGGTATCCATCGGATTGACGCCCGAGGCCGACAACTTGGACGTGCAACACGTAGAGTTTGGCGCCGGATGCAACCGACTCTATCCCTACGTGTGGTATGAGGCGTTCGATGACGGACGCGAGCAAATCGACTTTGTCGACAGACGCGCAGACGACGGCGTGCTTTACGTTTCGTACGACGCGGCCCTCGACGAATTGTATCTGAGCGGCATCGGCTACGGCAGCAAGAACGCGTGGGCCATGGTCCCGGGGCTGCTGCAGACGTCGTGGGGCGGTCAGCCTCTCCATCTGTTTCTCGGCGGCGGAGCCGATATGCTGGAGGTCAACTCCGGCGACGCCTACCTCGACGACTTCGTTCTGGAAACGGGTGCCCTGGTGAGATCGGCCCTGAGCGAGGTGCATCGCTTCTGGTGGCCCGCGACCGGCCGGCACTTCTACACGATCGACGAGAGCGAGAGGAACAAGCTCATCGACGAGTACTCGCACGTCTGGACGCATGAAGGCCCTGTGTTCCGGGCGGCGACCACGCCGTACCTCGAGGGGCTGGCGCCCGTCTATCGGTTCTGGTCCGAGAAGGGGGGCAGCCACTTCTACACGATCAGCGAGAGCGAGAAGGACAAGCTCGTCAACGACTTCCCGGAGATCTGGACGTTCGAGGGGATCGTGTTCTACGCCTATCCCGAGGGTCAGCAGCCGTTGGAGTCCAAGCCCGTCTATCGGCTTTGGAAGGAAAAGGACAACACGCACTTCTACACGATCAGCGAAACCGAGAAGGACAAGCTCATCAAGGAGTTTCCGGAGGTCTACACCTTCGAGGGCGTCGCATTCTACGCGTACGCGCTGTAGCCCGCCGGGGGTGATTTTCGTGGCTCAGTCTTCCGGCGCGGGCGCCAGGGCCGCCATGGTTGTCCAGGCTTGCGCGGGGCTGTTCACCTCCTGCCCGTCAATCCGAACGCTGGAAGGAACACAGATTCGTTCGGCCTCGGCTGCTTCGGGGAGATTCAAATTCGGGTCTTGGGGTCGCAGACAGGTCAGGTAGACGTACGTGTCGCGCGTGAGATTGCCGGCGTCCTCGTATGCCCAGTGCAAAATGATTTGATCGCCTTCCTCGATGATGTCGATCAGGGGTTCATCCGACGTTTCCATCAACGTGTCACGTGCCTTCTCGATCCACCGCCCGAACGAAAGACCCAGCGGGACGATCCGCCCGTCGATCCGCTCGGCCAGCAGCCACTTGTCGAAGTAGTCCATCTCGTCGCGCCCTTGCCCGGCCTGCGGCGAGATTCGCTCCAGTCCGAACTGCGTTTTGACCAGGACCTTGCCGTTCTGGAAAACGACGCAGATGTGCGAGTCGTCCGGGTTCATCCAGACGCGGATCTCATTCACCGCGCCGTCGAAGTAAGAGCTGCTGACCTGCCGGCCGGGCGTCCCGAGAATCCCGGCGACCTGCGTGTGGGACATGCCCTTTTGAATCCTGTCATACATCTGGCGCGTGAAGCCGGGGCTGTCGAGGGTATCGGCGCCCGGGGCCGGACCGATCGCGCGTCCCAGCGGCGTCGATCGAATGAAGGTGTACTCGATCTTCCGGTCTGTGACGGTGACCTTCAGATCGTTGCGCCGGCCGCTCACGAACACGACGAATCCCTCGTAGGTGTCGCCCGTTTGGCGGGTCAGCACCACGGATCGACAGCAGTTGTACATGCGTTCGTTGAAATAGGCGACGAGCTGCTTTTCCAGTTCGGGCTTATCGACGGCCTGCACGGCGGGCGGGCGAGTGCCGAAGCAGCCCATTAGCAACAGAACACAGATCAGGTTACGCTTTGTCATGGGACCGTACCTCACAGTCGTTTGGGAGTCGGATATCATCTTGTTTTTCTCTGGGTCCTATTATAACACGAACGGGGCCGGTCTTGTCTTGGAGTTGTCATTGCGTTAGAGTATGTCCTGGTTTGTGACGTAAGGCAAACGATGGCACCCGGTAAAGGAGGTCAGAAGGATGGGGCAGGGCATTTCGCGACGCGGTCTGTTGAAGCAGTCTCTCGGCGTGTATGGCGGATTGGCGATTGCCGATCTCGCATCGAGCAAGGGCATCGCGGCGAGTTCGGCGGCCAAATTGCGGCTCGGCGGACCCGTCTTCGAGAAGGTTCAGGATCCTCAGGACTGGGTTGAGGCCTTGCGCAGGCTCGGTTACTCGGCCGCCTATTGTCCCGTCGGGGCCGATGCCTCAGATGATGAGGTCCGGGCCTATGAAGACGCCGCCCGCAAGGCAGACATCATCATCGCGGAAGTGGGGGCCTGGAGCAATCCGATCAGTCCGGACGACGCGACACGCAAGGCCGCCCTGGAGAAATGCCGCCGGCAGTTGGCCCTGGCGGACCGTATCGGGGCCCGGTGCTGCGTCAACATCGCCGGCTCGCGCAGCGAGAAGTGGGATGGTCCGGATGCCGCCAACTTCACAAAAGACACCTTCGACATGATCGTCGAGACGACGCGCTCGATCATCGACGCGGTCAAGCCGACAAGGACGTATTTCACACTCGAAACCATGCCGTGGGCGTATCCCGATTCACCCGACTCATACCTGCAACTGTTCCAGGCGATTGACCGCAGGCAATTCGCCGTCCACCTCGACCCGGTCAACCTCGTGTGTAGCCCGCAGCGGTACTACGGCAACGGGGCGCTCATCCGCGAGTGTTTCGCAAAGCTCGGTCCGCACATCAAGAGTTGCCACGCGAAGGACATCCTGCTCCATCCGCAACTGACGACGCATCTCGACGAGGTCCGCCCCGGCACCGGCGGCCTGGACTACGCCGTCTTCCTGAAAGAGTTGAGTCGATTCCCCGGCGTGCCTCTGATGCTGGAGCATCTGCCCAACGCCGAAGAATACGACAAAGCCGCCGCTCACATCCGAAGTGTCGCCAGAGAACTGCGGATCTACAATTCATGACTTACGATTTACGACTCAGGGTCATGCGGGTCTGTTGAAGCGCCACGGTGGACGGCGCGTTTGCCGTAGCGGTCGCGGATTTTGTCCATAGCCTGATCCAATCGTGTGAGCCTCTCGCGGTCGGGATCGGCGAACAGGGATTGCTGGCCGGTGTGTTCGCCCTCCAGGCCGGAGGCGCCGAAGCCGAGCAGACGCAACGGGCCGGCGGAGCGGGTCTGCCACCGGCGGAACACCCGCTCGGCGGTCTCCCATAGCGGTTTCGTCAGGTTGGTCGATTCGCTCAACGTCTCACTGCGCGTGACGGTTCGGAAATCGCCGTAACGCAGCTTCAAGGTGATGGTCTTTGCCTTGAACTGCCGGCGGCGAAGCCGCTGGGCGACCTCTTCGACCTGTTCGAGGAGAACGCTCAGCAGGATGGCTTCATCGCTGATATCCGTGGCGAACGTCTGCTCGCTCGAAAGGCTCTTGCACTGTCGGTCGGGCTCGACCTCTCGATCATCCTCGCCGCGAGCCAGGCACAGAAGCTCCTCGGCGGCATTACCCACAATGTCCTTGAGTTCCTCCGGCGTGCTGCGTCGAAGCTCGCCGATGGTGCGGATACCGCGGGCGCGCAATGCCTGCTCGGTGACCTTGCCGACGCCCCAGATTCTGCCGACGGCAAGCGGGTCGAGGACCTGCTGCTTGTTCTGCTCCGTGATGACGACGAAGCCGTCGGGCTTTTTCAGGTCGGAGGCCAGCTTGGCCAGAAACTTGTTTGGCGCGATTCCGACGGAAGCCGTCAGATGGATCTGTTCTTTGATTTCCTTCTTGATGGCGCGTCCGATCTGCTCGGCGGTCCCGAACAGGTTCGTGCTGTCGGTGACGTCGAGAAAGGCCTCATCGAGCGAGATGGGCTCGACAAGCGGCGTGTACCCCTCGAAGATGGCGTGGATCGCCTGAGAGGCCTCGGCGTATCGCTCCATGCGGACGGGCAATAGCACGGCGTGCGGGCACAATCGCAGCGCCCGGGCCGTGGGCATCGCGCTGTGGACGCCGAAGGGGCGGGCCTCGTACGAGGCGGCGCTGACCACGCCCCGGCTCTTTGGATCGCCGCCCACAATCACGGCCTTGCCCCGCAACTCCGGATGATCGAACTGCTCCACCGAGGCGTAAAACGCGTCCATATCCACGTGGATGATCTGACGTGCCTGCGGCATTGAATTTACGACCTGCGATTTTCGAGCTACAATGAAACCGGCCCTTCGGCCGATACGTAATGTGTGCGCGCAGGATATGGTAAACCGGAAATGGCCAGCAGTAAACTCGAAACGATTCGCGAGCAGGTCCGGGAGTTCCCGACGGGGCCGGGGCTGTACTTCATGAAGGGCCCCGATGATGTCGTCCTCTACATCGGCAAGGCGAAGAGCCTGCGCTCGCGAGTGGCCAGCTACTTTCAGCCGAGCAGCAACCTGGAGGTCTCGCGGGGGCCGCACATCGCGGAGATGGTCAACAAGGTCGATCACGTGGACTTTCTCGAAACCGAGAGCGAGGTCGATGCGATGCTCAAGGAGGCCCGGCTGATCAAGGACATCCGCCCGCCGTACAACATGGACCTGACGGACGACAAGACCTTTCCGTACCTGGAGATCACGACGCGCGAGGATTTCCCCGGCGTCTACATCACTCGCAAGCCGCGAGAGAAGGGGACCGTGCTATTTGGTCCGTTCCCCAACGTCCGGGACCTGCGGGCGGTCCTCGTGGAGATGCAGAAGATCTTTCGCTTTCGGACGTGCAGCCTGGAGATCGCGGCCGACGATCCTAAGCGGCGGTTCTTCCGACCGTGCCTGCTGTACAGTATCAAGCAATGTATGGCTCCCTGTGGGGCCCGGATCGGGAAGGATGCGTACAAGAGGATCATCAAAGACCTCGTCCGCTTCCTGCGCTCGAAGCGTTCGACGGTGCTGCGCGAGCTGCGACAGCGGATGGCGGAG
>CBFDDG010000194.1:0-8602 GCA_965603505.1 uncultured Phycisphaerae bacterium
CAAAAATCTGCTTCTTCTCAGACTCAGGTGCAAATTGTACGATAGCGTAGACATTCAGCTTCCCCGTCGTTGTATCCCAGTAGTTCTTCTTGGTAACCTGGTGGCGCCCGCATAGTGCTTGCCACTGTTCTGGATCCTTCGGGTCGGCGTCTGGGTTGAGGGAGTGGGGGTTCTTGTGGTCGGGTGTGAGCTTGACACGCCCACCACCAACTGGATCGACTTCGCGGTCCTTCAATCCACAGACTGTGCCACCCTCCTGCCATTCGCAAGCGTAACCAGCTCTTTTCAATACAGTCAGCCACGTCACATCCGTTGGACGTACGCGTTTGCCAGCACCCGCGCGTCTGCGCTTGTGTGGCATCAGGTATTCCTGAACCTTGAGATCGCCACGGTTTCGCCAAGAGAGGATCGTATACCCGTCATCTGTTCGGAGCTCGGACAAGCGCTGGTGCCAGTTCTCGGGTTGCTGGTGTGTGGCTGGATCGGTCGCGACTTTGATTATTTGCTCACGTGTCAACACTCTGCCCAAGTTGTCTAAGAACAGAGCCTCGATCCGCTTCTTTACACTCCTTTGCCCGTAGGGTCCCTTAACGGTTCCGTACAGCTTTCTGGATAATGACTTCTTCTTGGTCATAACGTTCCTTCATTCCTGGCTTTCGTCGTCCAACAGTTGAGTATACGACCTGAATAACATGGCAGAGACAAGGCGTTTTCCTCTGTACAACGAGCGGGCAGGTCTTCTCGCCCCACTCTGCTCCAAAGGCTCCGAGTATCCGAGTCATCTTCACTCACTCTGATGATAGTATCGCACGCCAGAAAAGGCAAAAGGAAAAACGCCGCATCTCGTGTCTTGTTTTTCGTGTCGTGTCGGTTTGGCCGAAGGCCAGAAAACCGTCCATAAGAATCTACCTGGAGATCAATTGTCTGCAGCGTCTTTCGCGTGGGCGCTGCCAGCACGATCATAGGAACTTGGTTGAACGAGGGGCCGTCCTCACCGAGTCGGTGGTATCGACCACGCCGAGCGGCCTGCGCATCGGGCCATGGACCTGCTGGCAGCCTGTTAGGCGGCAAACGTAATCTGTTCAAATCGCCAGCAGAGACAATCATACGCCGGACCGGCTGTGGCCGAGAATGGAGTTGATGTTTGGAGGAGGTTGGGGTATTTTGGGCGGGGTTGGCGGGCCGGTGGCCCTCTGGATTTACAATTTACTATTGAGGATTTACGATTTTTCCTGTCTGGCACGCAGACTCAAATAATAAATAGTAAATCGAAAATCGTCAATCTCAAGGGGTAAGCGATGGCGCAGGATATGGAGAAGCTGTACCAGGAACGTGTGAACCGGTATGTCACGGCGATGCGAAACGAGAAGCCGGACATGATTCCCATCCGGCCGTTTGTGGCGGAGTTCACGGCCAAGTACGCCGGCTATACGTGCCAGGACGTGGCGCACGACTACAATAAGGCGTTCGAGGCGGCCGTCAAGTGCGCGAAGGATTTCGACTGGGACGCCGTCGTCGCGAATATGGTCTACGTCTGGACGGGCCTGGCCCAGGCGGCCGGGCTGCGCTATTACGGCATCCCGGGCATCCATATACCCGCGGACAAAGGTTTCCAATACAGGGAGCCACCGCAGGAAGAAGCGTTCATGAAGGCGGACGAGTACGACGCGCTGATCGACGACCCGACCGGCTTTCTCTACAACACGTGGCTGCCGCGCGTCTCGACCGAGGTCAGCAAGATCGGCGAGGGCTCGACCTACCGCAACAACCTGGCCCTGGTCAACAGCGCGATGGCGATGATGCAGTACTTCTATGCCTTCGGGCCGCAGATCGGGCGGCTGCGGAGCGAGTGCGGCACGGGGTCCGCCATCGCCGGCATCTTCAAAGCCCCCTTCGACATCATCGCCGACAAGCTGCGCGGCTACCTGGGGCTCGTTTCCGACATGGAGACGCAGCCGAAGAAAGTGCTCAAGGCGTGCGAGGCGCTCATACCGCACCTCGTACACGTGGGCCTGACCACCGCCGACCCGGGCAACCAAGTGCCCATCGGCTACTGGATGCACCGCGGCTGCGTGCCGTTCTTCAATCCGAAGCAGTTCGACTCGCACTATTGGCCGACGCTCAAGCCCTGCATCGAAGAGTTCTGGAAGAACGGCCACCAGACGCTCTTCTACGCCGAGGGCAAGTGGAAGCACCACTTCGAGACGTTCCGCGAGCTGCCCGACCGCAGCATCGTCTACCACTGCGACCAGGACGACATCTTCGAGGTTCACCGCAAGCTGCACGACAAATTCGCCATCAGCGGCGGCATCCCGAACATGATGCTGAGCTGGGGCAAACCGGAAGAGGTGCGCGAGTTTGTCTTGCGGGTCATCAACGAAGTGGCCAATGACGGCGGCTACATCATGGACGCCGGCGCGATCATGCAGGACGACACGAGCATCGAGAACATGAAGGTGATGACGCAGGTCTGCCGCGAGCACGGCGTATATTCAGCGGGCACGTACAAGGCGCCCGTGGCGACGCCGCCGTGTGATCTGCCGTCGTCCGTGGAATCGCGCGACAAGGTCAAAGGCATAGCGGGCCGCCCGACGCCGCGAGTCAAGCCCGGCGTCTGCTTTCCGTGGTCCGAGCGCGTCAAAGACCTGCCCGAGATCACCGGCGACAAAGCCATGGTGCAGAAGGTCTGGGAGGACATCGACGCGCTGGGCAACACGTACATCTGGCAGCTTCTGCTGTCCTTTTAGGCCCAAGCGGCTCGGCCCCATGGGGAGATCAACGGCATGAGAAAGGATACGGCGATGAAGCGACGTGATTTTCTCAACTCGACGACGAAAGCATTCTTCGCCGCCGCTGTGGGCAGCCAGTTCGGCACGGTCGGCCGGAGCGAAGAGAGTCGCGATGCCCCGACGAAGAAAAAGATCGTTGTTGGGGGCCATCCGTGGGTGTACGCGGCCACGCAACCCAACTACGACATCTATCCCGTGCTCGATCAGATCTTCGCCGACATGAGCTATGCCGGCCTGGACGGGATCGAGTTGATGCACACAGCCCTGCGACCCGTCGACGCCGTTGAGCACATCCAGAAGCTGTCGAAGAAGCACGCCCTGCCCGTGATCGGCACATCCTTCGGCGGTGATATGTGGGACACGACGCAGCATGAGGCCATCTTCGAGGACGCCCGCCGGGTGGTGAATCGGCTGGCCGCTCTGGGCGGCTGGACGTTCGGCGTCTCAGTCGGCAGAGCGCCGCAGCCCAAGACGCCTGCCCAACTGGACGCTCAGGCGGAACTGCTGCGCGGGATCATCGCCCTGTGCCAGAGCCGAAAGGTCACGCTGAACCTGCACAATCACACCTACGAGGTGGAAAACGATATGCACGATCTGCGCGGGACGCTGGAGAGGGTCCCGGACGTCAAGCTGGGACCGGACCTCAACTGGCTCGTGCGAGGCGGCGTCGATCCCGTCCGCTTCATCCGGACCTACGGTGATCGCATCGTGTTCCTGCACATCCGGGACCAGAAGGCCGACGGTAAGTGGTCCGAGGCCGTGGGCGAGGGCGACATGGACTACGTCGCAATCGGTGAAGCGCTGAAGGCCGTTGGCTTCTCTGGGGATGCGGTCATTGAGCTGGCCCATGAGCGGAACTTCAAACCCACCCGGCCGTTGCGGGACAGTCTCAAGATGAGCCGGGCCTATGTGAGAAAGACACTCGGCTTTTAGCCGCGATGGAGGATGCAGATGAGTCACAGAATTGGCCGCCGAACCTTTCTCAAGCAAGCCGCCGCTGCAAGTGCCGCCGTGGCGCTGCCCTACCTCGTCCGCCCGTCGGCGTTGGGCAAAGCCGGGACCGTGGCTGCCAGCGAACGAATCACGGTGGGATTCATCGGCACCGGCAGCCACGGCATCGACATGAATCTCAGGACCTTCCTGGGACAACCCGACGCGCAGGCCGTCGCGCTATGCGACGTCGATCCCGTGAACCTCAATAAGGCTCGCGACATCGTCAACGCCAAGTATGGCAACACCGACTGCGCCACCTGCAAGGATTTCCGAGAGATCCTCGCGCGGAGCGATATCGACGCGGTCATGATCTCGACGCCCGATCACTGGCACGTGCCGATTTCCATCGCAGCGGCCAAAGCAGGCAAGGACGTTGAGTGTGAAAAGCCCACACTGACGATTGAGGAAGGCCGACGGCTGGTCGAAACGATGAAGCGGTACAACCGAGTCTTCCAATGGTCCACGGAGGACCGCTCGGTCGACGTCTATCATCGCATGTGCGAGTTGGCCCGCAACGGCCGAATCGGCAAGGTCCACACGATCAAGGTGGAGCTGCCGAGCGGTCCGGGCCAGCCGGGCAACCCGAAGCCGATGCCCGTGCCGGAAGGGTTCGACTACGACATGTGGCTCGGCCCGGCCCCCTACGCGCCCTATACGCCGGAACGGTGTCATTGGAATTTTCGCTGGATTTTCGATTACTCCGGCGGCATGTTGACCGACTGGGGGGCGCATCTACTCGACGGCGCCCAGTGGGGCAACAACACCGAGCACACGGGCCCCGTCGAGGTCGAGGGCAAGGGCGCTTTCTGGCGCGACGGACTGTACAATACGGCGAAGGACTACCACATCGAGTACACGTATGCCGACGGCGTGAAACTGATCGTCGATTCGGGCAATCCCAGTCTGCGATTCGAAGGCTCCGACGGCTGGATCGGCAACCGCGGATGGCGAGCCCCCCTGCAGGCCGAGCCCGCCTCGATTCTGGATTCCGTGATCGGCCCGAATGAGATCCACCTGTACACCTGCCCGCAGGGCGAGCAGCGGAACTTCCTCGATTGCGTCAAGTCGCGGCAGGAATGTTACTTCCCGCCGGAGATCGGGCAGCGCTGCTTCACAGTCGCGCATATCGGCAACATCGCCATGATCCTGGGCAAGAAGCTGAAATGGGACCCGCAGACCGAACGATTCACCAACAGCGATGAGGCCAACCGCATGCTCGGCCGCGCCATGCGCAGCCCCTGGCATTTGCTGTAAAGACGCATCACATGAAAGAGGTAAGCCGATGACACAACACGTCCGGGTACTTGGAATAGTTGCCGTCATTCTCCTGGTTGGGACAGGCACGGCGCCCGCCAGAGATTGCAGCCAGTGCCACCAGCGTCCGCTCACGGGCGACGATCTCTCTGTGTGGCGCGCGGACACGGGCCAATGGGGCGTGATCCGCGATGCGACGCTCGGGCCGGGGAATGAGAAGCTTCTGGCGGTCCAGCCGGGCACCGGCGCGGTGATCAACGGCCCCACCGGCCGCACCGGGCACCTCTTCAGCAAACAGGAATTCGGCGACGTCCGTGCGCACATCGAGTTCATGGTCGCCAAGGACTCCAACTCGGGCGTGTACTTCATGGGTCGCTACGAGATTCAGGTGTTCGATAGCTGGCAGAAACAGGGAGAGTACGCCGGCATCGAGTGCGGCGGCATTTACCAGAGGTGGGACGAGAGCCGGCCCGAGAAAGGATTCGAAGGCCACTCACCCCGAGTGAATGCCTCGAAGCCGCCGGGGCAGTGGCAGACGTTCGACATCGTCTTTCGGGCCCCCCGCTTCGACGGGAGCGGCCGCAAGGTCGCCAACGCAAGATTCGAGAAGGTCGTGCACAACGGCGTTCTCATACACCGCGATGTCGAGCTGACCGGACCCACGCGGGCCGGCGCCTATAATGATGAGAAGCCGCTGGGACCGCTCATGTTCCAGGGTGACCACGGCCCCGTTGCCTACCGCAACGTCTGGGTCGCCCCCGCCGGACCGAATCCTTTTTTCGCTATGGATACGGCCACAAAGGATGCCAGCCACAAGACCGCCGAAGAGCAGGCACAGATGCTTAAAGAGCTTGGTTATGCCGGCATCGGTCCCGGCTACGAGGGGCCCGGGCCGCTGGCGGAGATGCTCAAGCAGCTTGATGAGCATGACCTGGAACTGTTCGCCCTGTATACCGGCATCAATATCGATCCGGACGGACAAGCGTACGATCCCTCCCTCGGAGAGGCTCTGAAGGTCCTGGATGGACGCAATACGATTCTGTGGGTGTTTGCCCAAAGTGGGAAGCACAAGTCATCCTCGCCGGAGGGTGATCCCCGCGCGGTGAAGATCCTTGGCGAGCTGGCCGACATGGCTGCCGCACACAAGGTACGTATCGCCCTGTACCCGCATCACACCTTCTGGCTCGAAACCATCAAGGACGCCGTGCGAATTGCCGAGAAGGTGGATCGTCCGAATGTCGGCATTACGCTTAACCTGTGCCACTGGCTGCGAGTCAGCAAGAACAGGAATGCCAGGAGTGTCATCGAGCGGGCGATGCCGCACCTGTTCGCCGTGAACATTAACGGCGCCGACACCGACGGCCAGGACTGGAAGACCTTGATTCAAACGCTCGATCGTGGTACGTTTGACATGCGGGCGTTCCTGGAGACGCTCCGGGACGCCGGCTTCACCGGCCCCATCGGCTTCCAGGGCTACGGCATCGGCGGCGATGCCTATGACAACCTCAAACGCACGATGGCGGCCTGGGAAAAGCACTCTCAGGTCTTGCGCGGCGATGTAGTGCCGTTTGGGGAACCGAAGAAGGAATAGGTCTGACAGGATCCAGGACGGACGGAACCATCATGGATACGTTGAAGCTTCTGCGTGATTATTTTCCAATGGCGGTCTTCACGGGCAAGTGCCTCGTGTTCATCAGCGAGGATTGGCGGGTCGAGCTGACGGAACACAAGGACAGCGATTTCAGCAAGGGCTCACCGCAGTCCTCGGTCATTCGCGTGCGGATCTTCAAGAGAGCGCTCAGCGGCGAATTCATTCCCGGCTTTTACGAGGATTTCCAACTGCCCTCCCTGGGGGAATTGGCCGAGCAGATTGAGAAGTACGTGCAATTGGCGATTGGCTCGAATCTGCGAGAAAACGTCGAGTGACTTTTCTCTCGGCGCGACTCGATCCGCTTTTTCCTCGAATCCGTCGGCCGCTTCATGTAACGTATGTAGAAATCAGGCGATTACAGTCTATGTCCAAGCTGGCAATCCAGGAGAATGCGGACGGCGTAGTCTTTACGGCCAAGGTAGTTCCGGGCAGCAGCAGGACGGCCGTCGCGGGGGTCCTTGACGATATGATCAAGGTCCGGGTGGCGGCTGCGCCCGAGAAGGGCAAGGCCAACCAGTGCCTTGTGGCCTTCCTCGCCAAACGGTTGGGCGTCAAGAAGAACAGCATCGAGATCGTTTCCGGCCGGACGAATCCGGTCAAGCAAGTACAGGTGACGAGGATATCGGCAATCGAGCTCTTGAGAAAACTCGGACTGGGTGAACAGAGCACGCAATGACGGCACGATCGACCTTCCTTTCCAGAGACCACGGTGAGTATGAAACCTCGCTGGGGTACATGCTGAGACTGGCCGGGCCGATGGTCGTCTCGACCGTCTCTTTTACGGTCATGCAATTCGTGGATCGCTTCATGGTCTCCCGCCTGGGAACCGATGCCCTGGCCGCCGTGCTGCCCGCCGGCTTTGTCAGCTTTCTCCCGGGCGGATTCGCGCTCGGGATGATCACCAGTGTCAACACGTTCGTCAGCCAGAGCCTCGGTCGCGGCGAGAAAACCGCATGCTCCAACTACTTCTGGCAGATGGTCTACATGGGCATGGTGTACTTTCTCGTGGCCGCGGCGGTCTTGTGGCCCGTGGCGCCGCTGCTCTTCAAGCTCATGGGACAGCCGACGGGGGTGGCCGAGATGGAGGTCATCTACTTTCGGATCATGCTCTATGCCCACATCGCCGCCGTGATCAACTGGTCGAGCAACCAGTTCTTCATGGGGATTCACAGGCCGATCATCACGATGATCTCGTCGCTCTGCGGACAGATCGTCAATGTCGTCGCCAACTACGCGCTGATCTTCGGCAAGTTTGGGCTCCCCGCGATGGGCATCGCCGGCGCCGGCTGGGGCACGTTTGCCGGGATCGCCGTCGCGGCAGTGATCAACATGGGCATCTTCCTGAGCAGCCCCATAAGTAGAGAGTTTCGATCCAGGCAAACGCTGAACCTGGACTTCGCGAAGATGCGGGACCTGCTCCGCATCGGCCTTCCGGCCGGGGTCGGACTGATGGTCAACGTGGCCGTATGGGGCGTGGTGCTCTTTGCGCTGGTCGGCCGATTCGGCCGGGAGGCCCTGGCGGCCACCAGCGCGGTCCTCTCCTACACCAACCTGTCCGCCATGCCGATTGTCGGCATCGGCACGGCGTTGACCGCCGCGGTGGGAAGGACGATCGGCACCGGCAGGAAACCGCTCGCGATCAAGCAGACGCACGTATGCCTGAAGATCGGCCTGGTCTATATGGGCCTGGTCGGCGCTTGCTTCTTCTTTCTGCGCGATTCCCTGATGGTCTTCTGGTCGGAAGATCCGAAGGTCATTGCGATTGGCTCGCAGATCCTGATCTGTGCGGCTCTCTATCAGGTCTTCCACGCTGCCCGCATCATCTACGCGGGTGCGCTTCGGGGCGCCGGCGACACCGTCTGGCTGGCGCTGATCTCCGGCATCGGCGCCATCGGCGTCCTGGGCATCGGCGGCA
>CBFDDG010000195.1:0-8598 GCA_965603505.1 uncultured Phycisphaerae bacterium
CCCGAAGGCGAGTACCGCATCGTGAATACCGGCTCGATCTCGGCGTACACGAGCAGCCCGGCACGCGGCGAGTACTGCATCAGCAAGGCCGGCATCGGCATGATGACCGCTCTGTATGCCGACCGGCTGGCCGAGTTCGGCATCGGAGTATTCGAGATCCGTCCCGGCATCATCAAGACGGACATGACGAAGGTCGTGACGGAGAAATACGACAAGCTCATCGCGGAAGGCCTGACGCCCATCCAGCGCTGGGGCCTGCCCGAGGATATCGGCCGGGCCGTCGGGGCCATCGCCGAGGGCCGGCTCGACTTCTGCACCGGCCAGGTCATCAACGTCGACGGCGGATTTCACCTCCGGAGACTTTAGGATTTACGAATTACGATTTGCGATTTATGATTTGGCATGCCTGCTTTTACCAGCACGCCGGACCGGCGAAGCCAAATCGCATATCATCCGTTGTAAAGCATCGATTCGAAGAGGATGCTCATGGACATCAAGATCGTAATCACCACCTTGCTGCGGGACGGCTTTATTCTCGTCTTCAACCAGGACAAGCTCGATATCGTCAAGACCGCCGAAGCGCTCAGGACGGCGGGAATCAACAACATGGAGGTCACGTGCCGGATCAACAGGCCGCTGGAGAAGCTCGCGCGGCTGCGCAAAGAGCTGCCCGAGTTCGTGGCCGGCTCGGCGAGCCTGATCGATTGGCCCGATATGCTCGCGATTTACAACAAGGCCCATCCGGACGACCCCCTGCCCACGTTGCAGCAGGTCGTTGATGCGGGCGCGTGTTACCTGGTCTCGGCGGTCAACTTCAGCGATGCCGGCTTCGAGAGGTTCGCCGGCCGCGTCGCGATGATCCCGGGGTGCGGCAGCGCGACCGAGGTGGTGACACAGTTCGGCAAGGGAGCGAACCTGTGCAAGGTCTTCCCCGCCAGGGAGCTTGGCGGGCCGGCGTTTGTCAAGGCCATCGATCCGGCCATTCACAAGACGATCAGCCTGGTCCCGACGGGAGGAACCAACGCCGCAAATATCCCCGACTATGTTGCTGCCGGCGTGCTCGTGCTCGGCGGGTCGTTCAGCATGATCGACAAAGCCACCCTGCAGAAGATCATCCAGGAGCAGGACTACGCGCTGCTGGCGAAGGAATTGAAGGCGATCAAGCAGCTTGTCGATCGCGTGCGCGCGGAGAAATACCCGGACCTCGACTTCCAGCATGCAACACTGGAGCAGGTGAGCGGGCGAACCGGACGCAGATTCAACGTATCGTAGCCGCCGGACGGCGGCCCGTTTGTCAATCGCAGGAATGAGGTGAGCATGGAGACGAGAGAAATCTCCGGGCAGAGCGTTGCCATTCACAAGTACAACACGGTAATCGTGGGCGCCGGCGCCGCCGGCATGAATTGCGCGGTGCACCTGTATGAATTCATGCGCGATAGAGGGATTATGGACGCCGCGGGCAGAATCGCCGTCGTAACGCGAGGTCTCGGCCTGGGCGCGTCCCGCATGAGCGGCTCCGACAAGCAAACCTACTACAAGATGGGCACCAGCCCGAACGTGGCCGACAGCGCGGAGGACTTCTCCCGGAGTTTGACGGCGGCCGGATGTTGTCACGGCGACTTGGCCCTCGCCGAGGGGATCGGCTCGCTGCGAGAGTTCTATCATCTCGTACAAGTCGGCGTGCCCTTCCCCCACGACCCCATGGGCAGCTACATCGGCTACAAGACCGACCACGACCCCTACGAGCGCGCCACATCCGCCGGCCCCAAGACGAGCCGGTTCATGAGCCAATGCCTCCAAAAGCAGGTCGATCACTTCGGGATCCGGATCTTCGACAATCAGGAGGTGGCCCGCCTGCTTACGACGGGCTCGGGCAAATCGAAGCGGATCGTCGGCGTAGTGACGCTTGACAGATCGCAGATCACGAAATCCGATTGCGCCGTCAACGTCTTCCTCGCGGCCAACGTCGTTCTCGCCGCTGGCGGACCGGGCGAGCTGTACCAGACAACAGTCTATCCAACCGGCCAGGTGGGCATGCACGGCTTGGCCTTCGAGGCCGGCTTAGCGGCCGAGAATCTCACCGAATCGCAGTTCGGCCTGGCCAGCACCAAGTTCCGATGGAACGTCTCGGGGACCTACATGCAGGTCGTCCCCCGCATCTTCAGTACGGACGCCGACGGCGGTGACGAGCAGGAGTTCCTGACCCCGTTCTTCCCCACGATGCGGAAGATGGCCACGAACATCTTTCTCAAGGGATACCAGTGGCCCTTTGACCCGCAGCGGATCGAGAAGCTTCAGTCCTCGCTGATCGACGTTCTCGTATTCAACGAGACACAAAAAGGCCGCCGGGTCTATATGGACTTTTTGAAGAATCCAATCCCCGGACCTTCGATGAAGGCCTTCGACCTAAACGACCTCGAGGACGAGGCGCTGACCTATCTGAAGAACACCGGCGCACTACAGGCCACACCAATCGAGCGGCTGGCCCACATGAACCCGCTTGCCATTGAGATCTACAAAGAGAACGGCATCGATCTCTACACGAAGCCGCTGGAGATCGCGGTATGCGCCCAGCACAACAACGGCGGCTTCGCCGTCAATCGCTGGTGGGAATCGAGCATTCCGCAGACGTTCGTGATCGGCGAGATGGCCGGCAGTCACGGCGTCAAGCGTCCCGGCGGCTCGGCCCTGAACGCCGGCCAGACGGGCGGACTGCGTGCGGCCGAGTACATCGTCAACGCGTACGGCCCCGAGGTCTGCGACTATGACGACGAACAAATCGACGAGCAAGTCGGGCTCTGTCTGAAGGAGTTGGCGCCGCTGGCGAAAGCCGATGGTCGGCACACGCCGAGCGAGATCATGAAGCAAATCGGCCGGCGCATGACCAGCGCCGGCGGGCACATACGACGACTCGCCGATGCGCGTCGCGCTCTGGCCGAGGCGGTCGAGCTGTTCCGAGAAATCAACGACCACGGCTTTCGCACGAAGGGCGCAACAGAGCTGGCGGACGCCGCGATGGTTCGCCACATGGCCCTGGCCGGCGCGGGATTCCTGAAGGCCGTTGTCGCCCTGCTGGAGCAAGGCAGCGGCTCGCGGGGCTCGCACCTCGTGCTCACCGAGGATGGAGTGGAAATCCATCCGGATGTAATCGACAAAACAACCGGCCGGCCGTTGCGGTTCAAGCCGGAAAATCCGGAACTGCGAAAATCCATCCTGCGCATTCAGTACGACGCCGGCGCGGCGGACTTGTTTCAGACAACCAACGTCGAGCCGCGGCCCCTGCCGACCGACAGGAAGGCATTCGAGCCCGCCTGGCAGGACTACCGAGAAGGCAAGATCTACCGCTAACGCGTTAGGAGCACTGATATGGCCACGATTGAGACCCGACCTGCGTCCGAATGCCGATACGACATCCTCTCGCTCGGGGAAATCATGATCCGCCTCGATCCGGGTGAGGAACGAATCCACACGACGCGGCACTTCCGCGTCTGGGAAGGCGGCGGCGAATATAACGTCGCTCGCGGCCTGAAACGCTGCTTCGGCAAGAGGGCCGCCGTGGTGACCGCCATCGTGGATAACCCGGTCGGCCGGTTGCTCGAAGACCTCATGCTCCAGGGCGGAGTCAGCCTGGAGTACGTCAAGTGGGTCCCGTTCGACGGCATCGGCCGAAAGACCCGCGTCGGCCTGAACTTCACCGAGCGGGGTTTCGGCGTCCGGGCCGCCGTCGGCTGCTCCGACCGGGCCAACAGCGCCGCCTCGCAACTGAGGAAGGGCGATATCGACTGGGAGAAAATCTTCGGCGCCGACGGCATCCGCTGGTTCCATACGGGCGGCATCTTCGCCGGTCTGTCGGAAACGACCCCCGACGTCATCATCGAGGCCGTCACAACCGCCAAGAAGCACGGCACGATCGTCTCGTACGATCTGAATTATCGCAACTCGCTCTGGCGGGACATCGGCGGCCAGGAGAAGGCCCGAGAGGTCAACCGAACCATCGCGCCCCATGTCGATGTGATGCTGGGCAACGAGGAAGACTTCACCGCCGCCCTCGGCTTCGAGGTGAAAGGGCTGGAGAAAGGCTACTCCAAGCTCGATCCGACCAACTTCAAGCGGATGATCGAGGCGGCCGCCCGGGAGTTCCCCAACTTCAAAGTCGTGGCGACCACGCTTCGTAACGCCAAGACCGCCTCCGTGAACGACTGGGGGGCCGTCATGTACGCCGGGGGACAGTTCCACGACGCCATTCTCCGGCCGGACCTCGGCATTTACGACCGCGTCGGCGGCGGGGACAGCTTCGCCTCGGGCCTGATCTACGCCCTGATGGAAGGCAAGAGCCCGGAGCAGGCCGTCAACTATGGTGCGGCCCACGGGGCCCTGGCTATGACAACGCCGGGCGATACGACGATGGCGACGCTCAGCGAAGTCCAGAAGGTCATGAAAGGGGCTGGGGCCCGAGTCGAGCGGTGAGTGCTATGAAGATCGAGGCGGTAAAATGGGTCGGCGGAACCGACGGCGTGCTGGAGCTCATCGACCAGCGTCGCCTTCCTACGGAATCCGTTCAACTTCTCGTCCGCGACGTTCAGCAGCTTCACGAGGCGATCCGAACGCTGGCCGTTCGCGGCGCACCGGCCATCGGCGTGGCGGCAGCCTATGGGCCCGTTCTGGCATTGCAGAAAATGACTGGGAGCCGGAATCTGCGCGACGCGATCGAGAAGGTGGTCGAGGCTTGCGAGTACCTTGCGACGTCACGCCCGACGGCGGTCAATCTCTTCTGGGCCCTCGACCGGATTCGACGCCGGGCGCAGCAGGTCGGCCTCAATCCTGAATCAACTGTGCCGGACCTCCAGGAAGCGATCCTGGACGAGGCCAATGCAATCCGTCGAGAGGACATCGAGATGTGCCGGCGGATCGGTGAAAACGGCGAGAAACTCATCCATGACGGTTTTGGCGTCCTGACCCACTGCAACGCGGGCGCGCTCGCCACCGCCGGGACCGGAACGGCCTGTGCGGTCATGTTCGAAGCCCACCGAAGAGGCAGATCGTTCGAGGTCTATGCGGATGAGACGCGCCCCTTGCTGCAGGGGGCCCGCCTGACGGCGTGGGAGCTGCAGCAGGCCGGCATCAAAGTCACGGTCATCTGCGACAACATGGCAGGCTTCCTGATGAAGCAGGGGAAGATCCAAATGGTGATTACCGGCGCCGACCGCATCGCGGCCAACGGCGATACGGCCAATAAAATCGGCACCTACAGCCTTAGCGTCCTGGCGAGACACCACGGCATCCCGTTTTACGTCGCCGCCCCCTCGAGCACGTTCGATCTGAGCATTGAAAGCGGGGCCGAGATTCCCATCGAACAAAGGAATCCCAAGGAAGTGATCCAATTTGCGGGCGCACAAACCGCTCCCGACGACGTCGCCGTCTACAATCCCGCCTTCGACGTCACGCCCGCGGAGAACATCACAGCCATCATCACGGAGAAAGCAGTAATCGAGAACCCGAATGCCGGCCCTATCCGTGCGGCATTCCGATAGGTTCGGCAGGCACTCGGAGTGTATCCACGTAAGCGGTGTCAGGCGACGGCGACGACCTGCTTGACGTCGGGGACGCGTTCCTTCAGGATCCGCTCGATACCCATTTTCATCGTCATGGTCGCGCCGGGACAGCCCTGGCAGGCGCCCTGCAGGCGGACCCTGACGGTCTTGTCTTCGTCTACACCGACCAATTCCACATCGCCGCCGTGCCCCTGCAAGGCAGGCCGGACCGTCTCAATGACCTCGCCAACCTTCTCGGCAAAGCTCTTTTCACCACTGGTTTCGCTCGGATTACCCGTTTCAGACATAAGTCATCTCCACAAATTAAAGCCGGCTCATTATAGTACCGTTCCGGCCGCCGGCCAACCCTTTTACCGTCTGAGACCCGGGAGGTTCGCACTTTTCCACGCCACGTTACCTTTTCAACAATCTTACATCAACCAGGCTCGAAGCGGACCGCCGAACGGATGTACAGAGCTGTTGGACAGGACTGTGGCCACCCAACGCACGAAGCGACCCGCCCGGCCGCCCGAAAAGTCCTGAAATTTCGCAGAAACACTCAACTGAGAACCGTTTTCTTTCGATAAGAATTCTTATCCAAAGAAGGATATGACCAAGGAGCATGGGGACGGCATCATGCGAATCAAGTACGTTGTGTCCACGATGATCTTCTGGTGGCGCGAGCACCCCCTCTCGTTCGAGCAGGAATGCGAGTACCTCAAAGCCCTCGGTTTCGGCATCGAATTGTGGCCCACCCTTCGTGGACAAAGCGGGTGCCGGTACGAGCAACGGAACTGGCCCCGCCTCCAGGCGGCCACCGAGGACATGCTCGTCTCCATGCGATCGCGGACCGATTCGCCCACACTGGAGCAATGGGCCGAGCAGATTGAATGCGCCAGGCGGCTGAATGCCTATATCGTCACCGAGTTGCAGAGTCTCGACATCGCGCCCGGTGCGGAGCTGAACGGCACCGGTCTCGCCGCCGAAGTGGTCCGGATGGCCGATGCCAGTGGCGTGACGCTGTGCCTGGAGACGGGCCCGCTGCCCATCATGCTTGAGATGGGCAGGAAATTCGAGTCCCTCCGGTACTGCCTGGACACGGGGTACGCGAATATCGATCCCAGGCATTCCTTCAGGCAATATGTCGATGAGCTGGCTCCGTGTGTGGCGCATCTGCATCTAACGGACAACTACGGCCAAGTAGATGACCATGAGCCGCCGGGCCTGCGCGGCGGGATCCCGCGAGAGAATTGGGATACTCTGCTCGACGTCCTGAGCCAATACGATAACGACGTCATCGGATCGTTCGAGATGTGCCCGTGCACGCCGGGTGTGATGATCCGCCAGGCCAGCGAATTCCTCTTTGACACGCTCAAATGGCCCAATCCCCCCGTCAAAGAGCCGGGATACGCGAACACGACGTACGACCCCACGTAATACACACCATCGCTGCTGCAAAGCGGCCCGCCTGTAACGAGGCGGATAAACATATGGGAAGGCCAAAGGCAACAACCTTTGGCCTTTCTCTCTATATTGACAACATCCGCACAATCCGGTACGTATGGTGGAAACGAGTTCTTGTTCGAGTTGATAATGTGGGAGGTTCGAATCATGAAAATGGCATGTGTGAGTTTCTTACTGATGGCTCTGGCGGTTGCCGGTTGTGCTTCGAGCAAAGGGGAGAGCTACGCCATGGCCGGGTATGATTTTGCCGGTCTCGACAGGGTCGCGATCGTGGAAGTAACGGGGGCCCCGTACGGCGACGCCATAAAGAACCAAATTGCCGGCATGTTTCAGATGGAGCTTCTGAAGAGGGGCTACGGCGTCATCGAGCGAAAGGACGTGCAGACCGTCCTGAAGGAGCAGGAGTTCCAGGCCTCAGACATCACCACCAGTCAGGGGGCTGCACAAGCGGGGGAAATTCTTAACGTCCCGGCCGTCATGCTCATCAGCATACCCAAATACAAGGACAAGATGACCATCACGGCGAAAATGGTGGAGGTCGAAACCGGTACGGTGCTCTGGATCGGCAATGCCACGGGCGATACGGGCAAAGGCCTCGCCACGTTCGTAGGCGCGGCCGCCGGCGCCGCGGTCGGTGCGGTGGCAGCGGGCGGCGATACAGGCGACAGAGTGCTCGGCGGCGTCCTGGGTGGTGTCGTCGGGGGCGTGGCGGGCAACATGCTATCACCCGAGCAAGAGGAGCAGGTCAGGAAGGTCGTGGCCGACGCCTGCGAAGGAATGCCCAACAGAATCCCGGCGTCCCAGAAGAAGAAGTAGGCTGTTTGGCGACCGCTGAAACGGCAGCGTAGGGGATCCTTCTGGAGCCGACGGCCTGTTCCAGGCGATAGACGGTATCAGGCGAAGGCCCGTACGAATTCGTCAGCGTCGTCAGGCTGGGCGAAGTTGGCTTTCTGCTCACCCGGACGGAAAGGCAGCGGCTCGGTAAACTGCATCGCCACACGCCGTAACGCGCTGTTCACGCCTTCCACCCGGCAGACGTGCCCCCCGCGAACGAATTCCACCATGTCGAAGGACTCGTCAGGACCGTACTGAGGCACGCTGAAACGCGTGGTCACGTATTGGCCGGGCCACGGGCATTGCCGATCGGCGTAACAGGTAAAGGCGGCCCCCCTGCTTGAAATATCCACCATCTGTCCCTGCGAGAGCTCCCCGTTGAAATCCTCCGCAAACCAGATGGGCCAATGGTAGCACAGTCGCTGCTCCATTCTGCGTTCGCTCGTCACAGTCATGTGTATCAACCCTCTACAACCCATGTGAGCTTCCATCACGTTGAAAGACACATCGACCACGCGGAAGGGTGACTTAACGAGCACCGCCGAGAAAGCAGCGGCCCTCCTGGCCGGCGCAGCGGAGAGACCGCTTCTGCGGGTGGAAATGCGGATGGATGGCGAGAACTTTTTGCGAGAATTTGGCTGCGCGCGAAGAGAAACTCCTATAACCGCTCCGCGATGCGGCGCACGGACTCGGCGAACAGGCGTCCTCGCTGTTGGTAGTTGTCGAACATGTCGTAGCTCGCGCATGCCGGGCTCAGCAGGACGACATC
>CBFDDG010000196.1:0-8581 GCA_965603505.1 uncultured Phycisphaerae bacterium
AAGGAGACTGATGCACGTGAGCTTCGTTGACCATCCTTTGTCCATGCTACCCATTCCTTCACGGTACCCCATTTTCTCGAACGCGATGAATATAGACACTCCGTGCGTCGGATGCAATCGGAAATGCGCGTTCTCCCGGACAAAAATGCCCACATTCCCATTTGTTCGGTTGACGCCCGTGGGACCATGGGCGACAATGCCGCTCTCGTTAAACGCATTTACGGAAACCCGAATAGACTGTCTATGCAGGGAGGCAACATGTTTAACGGCATCTTTCGAATTCCGCGACCCCAGAACGAACCGTGTTTGCAGTACACCCCTGGAAGCCCCGAACGTGCGGAGTTGAGCGCCAAGCTCACCGAGATGCTCGGTCAGGAGGCAGACATCCCGATGATTATCGACGGGGAGGAGGTCCGCAACGGCAACCTTGCTGACATTCGGTGCCCGCACGACCACGAGCAGCGACTGGGCCAGTATCACCAGGCGGACGCCGAATACGCCATCAAAGCCGCCGACGCCGCGCAGAGGGCCAAGAGAGAGTGGGGCGAGATGCCCTGGGAGTCGCGGGCGGTCGTGCTCCTGAAGGCGGCCGAGTTGCTCGCGGGCAAGTACCGCCAGACGGTGAACGCCGCCACGATGCTGAACATGAGCAAGACGCCCCACCAGGCGGAAATCGACGCCGCCTGCGAACTGATCGATTTCTGGCGTTTCAATCCGCACTTCATGGAGGAGGTCTACGGGGACCAGCCGATCTCGACCCCCGGCGTGCTCAACTACATGGAGCACCGGCCGCTGGACGGCTTCGTCCTCGCATTGACGCCATTCAACTTCACGTCCATCGCGGGCAACCTGCCGACCGCCCCGGCCCTGATGGGCAATACCGTGGTGTGGAAACCCGCTTCGGCGGCTGTGCTGCCGGCCTACTTCCTTATGAAGGTCCTGGAAGAGGCGGGGATGCCTCCCGGCGTGATCAACATGGTTCCGGGCCCCGGCCCCATCGTCGCGCCGCCGGTCCTGAACGACGTGCGCCTCGGCGGCATCCACTTCACGGGCAGCACCTACGTCTTCTCGACCATCTGGCTCACGATCGGCAAGGACATCCGCAAGTACGTCTCCTACCCCCGTATCGTCGGCGAGACCGGCGGCAAGGACTTCATTTTCGCCCATGCCAGTGCGGATATTGACGCCCTCGTGACGGCCCTGGTGCGTGGGGCCTACGAATATCAGGGCCAGAAGTGCTCGGCGGCCTCGCGCGCCTACGTGCCGGACTCCACGTGGCCCCAGATCAAGGACCGGCTGCTCGATCAGATTCGCGAGATCAAGATGGGCGATATCACCGACTTCAGCACCTTCATGGGCGCCGTGATTGATAAGAAGGCGTTCGACACGATTGTCGAGTACATTGAATTCGCTAAGAACTCGCCCGACTTCGAGATCCTCACCGGCGGCGGCTACGATGAATCGAAAGGCTATTTCATCGAGCCTACCGTCGTGCTCAGCAAGGACCCGAGGTCCAAGCTGATGGTGGAGGAAATCTTCGGCCCGGTCCTGACGATATACGTCTATCCGGGGAACGAATACGAGGACGCTCTGCAGCTTTGCGACCAGACCTCGCCGTACGCCTTGACCGGTGCGATTTTTGCCCTCGAAAGGCCCGCCATTGTCAAGGCGATGCACGCTCTCCGTCATGCGGCCGGCAACTTCTATATCAATGACAAGCCCACCGGGGCGGTCGTCTCCCAGCAGCCGTTCGGCGGGACGCGGGCCTCCGGCACCAACGACAAGGCCGGAAGCTGGCTCAACCTCGAGCGGTGGGTGTCTCCCCGGGCCATCAAGGAGACCTTCCTGCCCGCGAGAGACTTCCGTTATCCCTACATGCAGCCTGAGTAACAGCAGGTTCCTGTTCGCCATTAGAGCCGAAGGCCGGGTCCCATCCCGGCCTTCGGCCTTTCTCATCGCCGTCCACCTCTGTCATGCCCGAAAAAATGCAGGGATTCGGTTGTTTGAGCCGATGGAAACATTCGGGAGGAGCGGTTCGTAGTACTTGCCGGGTGCAGGCAGATTGGAAGGATATGGCGTTTCTACGCGGAAAAATCCGGTTGCTCTCCTACGGTGTCGGGGCCCTGTTTGTCGCAGCGGCCGCGCTGATCGGTCCCGGGCTCTATCGCCGCGCCATGACCATCCACGACCTGCTCACCGAGAACAAGCAACTCAAGCAGGCCATCACCAATCTCACCGACGAGGACCAGATCGGCTACGCCAAGGTCATCTCGCAGCGCGACGAGGAGGGCCGCCTGCGGACGACGATCCGGTTCGTCGAGACCGCCCGCGACGACAAGACGAAGAAAATCCTGCAGAAGGAATACACCGTCGAAGGCGACGTCGTCCATTTCGACGCCCTGATCGTCACGTTCGGCGACCGGATGGTCATGGACGGCAAATCCCGCGCCCTGTACATCTGGCGGCGCATCTACGGCGAGCGGATGGCCCCGGGCGACGGTTTCCTCATCGAAGAGCCCGGCGCCGAGCCGAAGCGCTATGCCGGCCTGCTCCAGATGCTGCCCGCCGAGCATCAGCAGCTCTTCTGGACCCACATCTGGGACCTCGCCAACGATCCGGAGCAGCTCCGCGCGCACGACATCAAGGCCATCTACGGCAGCGTCATCTACCACAAGCTCCAGGAGGGCCTCATCTACGTTTTCAAAATCAGCCCCATGGGCCACCTCTACCCCGAAGTCGTCCCCGACATGTAATACGGATTACGATTAATTCGCGCGCGGCATGTCGTCCTGAACGCAGCGAAGCGCAGTGAAGGATATAGGCTGCGCAGGGAAGAAACCCCTCATTCGCGAGCCAGATCCTTCGCCTTCGGCTCAGGATGACAGAATCCGATCGCGCGAGGAGTCTTCCTAATCCGTATAAGCCATCCGGTAGGGCGGAAGATCCTAAGCACGAAATCCGAAACTCTGAACAAACGCGAATCTCGAAGCACAGAAATCCCAGACGCGCGTTGACGGCCCATCCGTTTCGAAGATTGGGACTTCGCCCACGATTGCGCGCATATCAGTGCTCGCGCTGCGCCGAATCCTCCGTAGCGGGGCGGAAGGCGGGGCGTTGACGGGGGGCTGTGGGGCCGGTATTGTTGTGGCGCGAGGGGGGGGGCGTGATTCGAGGATTCGCAGCCATGCAGCCAAAGACTGATTTCGATATCGTCGTGGTAGGGGGGGGCATTGTTGGGTTGGCCGTAGCGTACAAGATTATGCTGAGCCACGCGGACGTGCGGCTTGTCGTGCTGGAGAAGGAGGACCGCCTGGCCGTTCACCAGACCGGGCACAACTCCGGCGTGATCCATTCGGGGCTCTATTACCTGCCGGGCACGGCCAAGGCCGCCGCCTGTACGGCCGGAAGAGCCGAACTCATCGAATTCGCGAAGACCCACGGAATCCCGCACGAAATCTGCGGCAAGATCATCGTGGCAACCCACGAGGCCGAACTGCCCGACATGGAACGGATCCTCGAGAACGGCCGCCAGAACGGCGTGGAAGGCATCGAACAGATCGGGCCCGACCGCATCCGGCAGCTCGAGCCCTGTGCATCCGGAATCGCCGCTCTTTGCGTCCCCGGCACTGGGATCATTGACTTCGTCCAGGTAGCCAACAAGCTGGCGGAGCTCATTGAGAGCGGCGGCAAGGGCAACAAGGTGCTGACTTCCCATGAGGTTACGGGCTTTGACAAGCATGACTTCCATACGAATGTGGTCACGAACCAGGGGGCGATCAGGACGCGCCATATCATCAACTGCGCCGGCCTACAGTGCGACCGGGTCGCCCGCATGGACGGCGTTGATCCGCCGGTGCGGATCGTTCCGTTCCGGGGCGATTACTCCGAGCTGGACGGCAATGCGGTGGGCAAGGTGAGGAACCTCATCTATCCGGTCCCGAATCCGGCGTTCCCTTTCCTCGGCGTGCATTTCACGCGAATGATCGACGGCTCCGTGGAATGCGGCCCGAACGCCGTCTTCGCGTTCAAGAGGGAAGGCTACAGCCGGACCGCTCTGAGTCTTCACGACTCGCGGGAAGCCCTCTCCTATGCCGGCACCTGGAAGCTCTTTGCGCGCCATTGGCGGTACGGGCTCGGCGAATATGCACGGGCCCTCTCGAAGAAGCTCCTGCTGAAGCAGTTGCAGGGGCTGATCCCTTCGCTGGAGCCGGGGGACGTTCATCCCGGCAAGGTCGGCGTCCGGGCGCAGGCGGTCGGACCGAAGGGCGAACTGGTCGATGACTTCAAGATCGAAGCAGGCGGCCATGCCATCCACGTCCTGAATGCGCCCTCGCCCGCCGCCACAGCGTCGCTGGCGATCGGCAGTTATATAAGCCGGATCGCCACCGAGCGCTTTGCCCTGTAGGGGGCCGCGCCAAGGGCAGTGACGGAGGTTTGGGAAGAGATCGGTTCGAACGAGGACGTGAAGGACTCTAACGAAATGCCGGTTCCAGTGCAGTTGGAAGAACGCTATGCAAGGTGGTAAATCGAAACGAACGAAACAGAAGATCAAGTATTCCTTCCTGAAGATCCTGACCGGCTCCGACCTGTCCCGGCGGCGACTGCCCTTTATGAGCATCGAGAGCCCTGCGCCCGGGCCCGTCGTCTGGCTGGCGGGTGGGATTCACGGGGACGAGGTCACGGGGGTCGTGACGATCCAGGAGGTCTTTCGACTCCTCCGGCGGCAGCACCTGCTGAAGGGCTCGCTCTACGCCTTTCCGCTGATGAATCCCATCGGTTTCGAGATGGGGTCGCGCAATATCACGATGAGCCGGGAAGACCTGAACCGCTTCTTCCCGGGCGACAGGAACGGCTCGCTGGCCGAGCGAATCGCCGAGAGGGTGTTCACGACGATCCGCGAGACCAAGCCCACGTTCGTTCTGGACCTGCACAACGACTGGATGAAGTCCATGCCGTATGCCGTTGTTGATCCGCACCCGGGGGCCGCTCACGAGAAGGCCTACGAGATGGCGAAGAGGATCGCCGCCGAATCGGGCCTGCTCGTCGTGCGGGAGAACGAGACACTGACGAGGAGCTTCTCCTACAGTCTTCTCCAGTGCGACATTCCCGCACTGACGCTCGAGCTGGGTGAGTCTTACGTTGTCAACGAGCGCAACGTCGAGTGCGGCGTCAAGTCCGTCACGAACGTGCTGCGCCATCTGGGAATGCTCGCAGACAGCGGCGAGAGGTTCGCCTTCGATCTGCCGGAGACGGTCCGGGACAAGACCCTTATGTTGTCGACCGAACCAGTCAGCAGCACCAGTGGGATCATCCGGTTCATGGCCCGACCCCAGGACTTGGTGGCCAAAGGACAGGTGGTGGCGAAGATCTGGAACACCTTCGGCAAGCTGCAGGACACCATTTTGGCCCTGGGCGAAGGGATTGTGCTCGGCCATTCGGATTCATCCGTCGCCTTCCCGGGCGCCCCGATCATGGCCTTTGGCATGATCGACGAAGCAGGGGCGGCCAAGGGCGGGACGCGTGATACGGAAAGACGCCGGCCGGCGGGCGGACAGAAATCAGCCCAATAGCAGGAGACAGTCGCGAAGATGGCAGACTTGGCCCGGAGAGAATACATTGTGATCTTGCAGTGCCATATCGTGAAGGAGCGGTGCCCGGGATACCTGTGCGAGAAATCGCTCCACGAGCGAACGGGCGGCTTTGCAGCGTATCCGAAGGACAAGTCCTATCGAATGTTGAGCATGACCTGCGGCGGATGCTGCGGCCGGGCGACCCATCGCAAGCTCGCCAGCCTGCTGCGGGCCCTGCAAAAGAAGGAGGGCATCGCCAAAGACCAGGTCGTGGTCCAGTTATCGTCCTGCATGACGAACGATAACTACCATGCCCCGCCCTGTCCCCATCTGGCCTACATCAAGACCCTGATCGCGAGGATCGGCCTTGACGTACGCGAGAGCACGGTCATCAGCGAACTCTCCGAGCAGCGGCGGCAGGGGGGCAGGTACCATCGGTAGGGCCGGGAAAGCCGCATCGCGGCATCGACGTAGTCCTGAGAGGGGAGGTTCGCATGGAGTGTTCATCAGGTTGACCTGTGGCTGACCGACATTCGACATCAAGCTTGTTTGGCGAATTGACGCCTGAGCCGCGACGCCGCAAAGCGCAGGCCGAGCCGGCAGGGGGGCATATCATCCGGGTGGCGATGGAGTCGGCGGCGGACGCGGAATTCGATTATCTGGTGCCGGATGAGCTTTGGCCGATCGAGGTGGGCCAGCGCGTCGAGGTGCCGTTCGGCCGGAGTAATAAGATTGATGCGGGGTTCTGCGTACAGGCGGATCTGCCGCGAGAAGAGTCGTTCGCCGGCGGCCGGCTTAAGGCTGTGGCACGCGCAACCAGCGCCGAAGTGCTGCTGAGCCCGCAACTGATCGAATTGGGCCGGTGGATCAGCGAATACTACGTCTGCCCGCTCGGGCAGGTCCTGGCCGCGATGGTTCCGGGCGCCGTCAAGAAAGCCGCCGGGCTGAAGAAACGGCGTTATGTCTATCTCAGCACCGGATGGGAGGAGATCTCCGAGGGACTGAAGGGCGCCAAGCAGAGGCAGATGGTGGCGATGCTGCGGGAGCGCCAAGCCTTCACACCGGATTCGGCCGTCGCGGCCCCTGACGTGCTCGAAGCGGCCAACTGCCGCCCGCCAAGCCTCAAGCGGCTGGTGGATGCCCAGGTCGTCCGGCTCCTTGAGAAGAGGGTGTTCACCAGTCTGCCCGTCGTGCCGGAGGGGATGATGACAGTTGAGAATCAGCGGGTGACTCTCAACGAGGACCAACAAAATGCGATGGATCACATCATTGGGCAGATTGAGGCGAGTCGGTTCGGTGTAACCGTGCTGCACGGCGTCACAGACAGCGGCAAGACCGAGTTGTACATCCGTGCGATCGAGGAGATCGTGCGAGAGAACAAGACCGCCATCGTGCTGCTTCCGGAGATTGCGCTGACCACCCAGACGGTGCAGCGCTTCACCGCCCGGTTCGAGCGGATTGCGGTGCTGCATTCCGGCCTGACCGCCGGCCAGCGCCATCGGGAGTGGCAGCGCATCAAGGCGGACCAGACGGATGTCGTTATCGGCGCCCGGTCCGCGATCTTCGCACCGGTTTCCAAGCTTGGACTCGTCGTGGTGGATGAGGAGCACGAGCCGAGCTACAAGCAGGACTCGGCGCCGCGCTATCACGGCCGGGACGTCGCGATCAAACGGGCACAGCTTGCCGGGGCGCTGTGCATTTTAGGCAGTGCCACGCCGTCACTCGAGACCCTGCACAACTGCCGCGCGCGGGAGAGCTTCACGCTCGTGCGTCTGCCCAGGCGGGTGATGGACCTGCCGATGCCCCAGATGCGGCTGATCGACATGCGGGAAGCCAGCCTCAAGGAGCACCATCTGGACCTGCTCAGCATACCGCTGGCGGAACACCTCGCCCGGACGCTGGCCCGAAAGGAGCAGGCCATTTTGCTGTTGAATCGGCGTGGATACAGCAACTTCGTCTTCTGCTCGTCGTGCAAGCACACCCTGCAGTGCCGCAACTGCGACAGCTCGCTGACCTTCCATAAAATCAAGAGACCCAGGCCAACCATGACGACGGTCACCGGTCAGCACATGGAGCACGGCTACGCGGTGTGTCACTACTGCCTGGCCCAGACGCTCGTGCCGCGGGATTGCCCGCTCTGTGGGAAACGGATGACCATGATCGGCGTCGGCTCGCAACGGCTCGAAGAAGAATTGGCTCGCCGGTTCCCGCAGGCCCGTATCGCCCGGGTGGACAGCGATTCGATGGCCAGCCAGGACTACTATCGGCTGCTCAAGGAGTTCGGGCAGGGCCGGATCGACATCCTCGCCGGCACGCAGATCCTGGCCAAGGGGCTGCACTTCCCCAACGTCACGCTCGTTGGCGTGGTCAGTGCCGATACGTGCCTCTACCTGCCGGATTTCCGTTCGAATGAACGGACGTTCCAGCTCATCTCGCAGGTGGCCGGCAGGGCGGGACGGTCCGAGAAAAGAGGTATCGTCTTCGTGCAGACGTATTTTTCCGAGCAGCCCGCCGTGAAGGCCGCGCTGGCGCAGGACTTCGAGGGATTCGTGCTGGAAGAACTGAAGCATCGCAAGGCCTGCGATCTGCCGCCGTATTGGCGATTGGCCACCGTGGTGCTGCGCGACCCAAAGTATGACAAGCTCGAAACCGCCGCCAACGCCATGCGGCAGCGGATCGACGGCATCGTCCGGCAACAGCGCCTGCACGCGAAGGTGCGCGGCCCGATGCCCGCCGTGATCAGCAGGATCGAGCGGTTCCACCGCATCCAGATCATCGTCCAGACGCCGGACGCCGGGACCATGCGGCGCCTCTTCACCGTTCTGCGGGCCGAACGACCGATCCGACCGGCCGTAAAAATTGCTGTTGATATTGACCCGGTGAACTTGTTATAACTTGCACGCCCGTGAAATGGCTGGTATGCTATTTGGCTTGGCTGACCGGGGAGTAGCTCAGCTTGGCTAGAGCGCTGCGTTCGGGACGCAGAGGTCGCTGGTTCGAATCCAGTCTCC
>CBFDDG010000197.1:0-8508 GCA_965603505.1 uncultured Phycisphaerae bacterium
GCGAGGGCGTCTTCATAAAAAGCCCGCTGCACGACGAAGCCGGAAGCCGTGGACAAGCCGATGCGCGGCGCTCCTTTCGGTGGGGTCGATCGCCAGGCCAGGAACGCAACCAGCAGAAGCGTCGGCGTGCCCAGCAAGACGGTAAGCAAGATCAAAATGACTCGCCGGCGCCTGGACATCAACGCAAGTATGCGCCACAAGAGGCGGCAGCGCAAGTCCGGAATCACCCGGCCGCGGAGTCCTATCTCGCATTACTCCTGGTCACTCTGAGCGAAGCGAAGGGTCTCTTGTTAGATCTGGGGGGAGTCTCCGCGCCGGGCGGCGAGATTCTTCGGTCGCTTCGCTCCCTCAGAATGACAGCGCGCTTCGCTCCCTCAGAGTGACAGTAGCATGTAGGGTGCGTCTTGACGCACCATCTTGATCTGCGGCACGTAGACGTAGCACCTGATCGCCGACCGGCACGGAAGGTGGCGCGACCTGCCGTACAGATGTTGCACGACGCAATGACGTGAATGGGGCAAGGGATGGCCGCGATTGTCCGCCACACAAGGCCGAGACAGAAGCGGCGAGCCGATCACGATCTTTGACCGATTCGCCGCTTATGACCGCGCTTGTCAAACGTAGATGGAGGGACTCTGCCAGGACTCTTGCCGGCAATCACCGGAAAACGTCTAATGCGTTGATTCGAAGAGGGTTACTGCGAACTTGGCTACTTGCTCCGAGCCGATAATTGCCGGCATTTCCGTGACGTCGGGTAACGAGATTGGTAAAAACCTGGCATACCAGAATACGAACGGACACGGGCAAGGCCACGCATCAGTTGGCCAGCGTTTGGCCTGCCGGGTCTTTCGAGTGGCAAGCGTCACCTTGCCGTCCCGCAACGCCTCTCGCGTTATGCGCCCAGTAAAAGGTCTCTGTGAGAGCCCGCGCCTCAGAGAAGGGCGGTCTCTGGCCAGCCGCCCTGGCCGATTCCGGTCTGGCGATCAGACGGTGCCCAGAGTCGAGAAGAGCGCGGCTCCAAAGCCCAAGAAGATTTCGAGGAGCAAGCTCGTCGGGCTCATAACCCGGAGGTCGCAGGTTCGAGTCCTGCCCCCGCTAATGAGCTAAGTGACGCAGGATCAGGGAGTTGGCTCCTGGTCCTGCGTTTTGTTTTGCGCAGGGGGTGGCTGAAAGTGAGCCACCTCGCAGGGCCGGAAAAGCCACCGGAGGCCCTGCGATGGCACACATCTTCCGAAAGCCCGGCAAGAAGGCTTGGTGGGCGTGTTACTACGTCGATGACAAGCGGGTTCGCCACTCCCTGAGAACGACCCACGAACGCATCGCCCGCAAGAAGCTCAAGAAGATCGAAATCGACTTGCTCACGGGCGAAATCGAGCCCAAGACGGTCACCCCCGTCGCGCCGTTCCTGGAGGCGTTCTGCACCTACCTCGCCACCGTCCGCTCCGGCAGCGGCCGTAGTTATGCGAGGGCATGAAACCGGTGCCGGCGGCAGCGTTGGCCTCGCGGGTCCTCGGAACGGCGTGGGGCGTTCTCGTCGAGAAGTGTCTTTGTGAAATGGAACGCAGAATCAACTACTTCGAATTCGGGTTGGCTTGCCGCCAATCCCTGTTTCTCGTCGAGGAATCGCTTCGTGATGTCCGTGGGCGTTCCGCCCCGGCGCTCTCATGTGCGAAAGATCCTCGGGCGAGGTCCCGAAGGACGCTTCGCCTATCTGCCGTGTTCCGGCGACATCGACGGCGACGGCGACACTGATCACGCCGACTTGGGCGAACTGCTGCGCGCCTGGGCTTCACAGCCGGGCGACCCGAACTGGAACGAGAATGCCGACCTCGATGGCAACGGCGAGGTCGGTCAAGGTGACGTGGGCATCTTCCTGGCCGATTGGGGTTGTGGCAGTTAGGTCGGCGCTGCGGGCTCGATCTGCCGGAAGTTGCGGTATGGCGCGAGTCGAAAGCCGGGAGGAACGGCAATCTTGTGGGGCAGATTGACCGACCCCGGCCGCCTGGCGCGGGTTTGGACGAGGGCAACCCACCGGCTCGGGACGGCCGTGAGGACCTGGATTTCGGCGGCAAGCTGATCACCGTCCGTAGCGAGAACGGCCGCAAGGATTGGATTATCGACTGCCAGAGCAGCGCGGCCGCCGGCGCCGGGGGCGGTGGTTTGGGCCTGGACGCTCACCCGTACTTGGCCATTCGCTGACCAGTGACCGAAAGCTCTCGCGGCATCAGTAGCCCACTTCCGTGAGCAGCGACGTAAGCGACTCGGCGCCTTCGACCCAGCGGTCTATCCCCGTGTAGAGAACTGCATCTGCATCCTCGCCCCAGTCCTGGCGAATGTAACTCAACGCCACATGTACCTCCTCGTCCAACCACCACACGTAGCCGTCGTCCCGGACGCCCATGAAGTATTGCATCGGCAGGGTTGGCTTTGAGGCGATGGCATCCAGACGCTGCTTGGCGGCGATTCTCAGCGGGTCGTGAACTGCCTGCGTCGAGCAATACCGCTGCTCCTCGAAGCGGACGTCTGCGAGCACCTCCTCGACCAACTCGCACACCAGGGCGCTTCGTTCGGGCCCCAGGCCATCGCCGATGGACGGCTCAAAGATGCTAGGACGCCAGATATACTCCAGCCCGGGCGGCAGCAACTCCAAACCGGCCCGGAGTTGCTCGAAATCGAGCGACTCGTTTCCGGCAACATAGGGCTCCAACGCCATCTCATTCTCAAGCAAGACTACCCGTTCCCCGGACGTGGCCTGGATCTCGGCCAATTCGCGGGCGATCGCCTCCCAGCCGTCCACCGAGTCGAATCGCTCCAGGTCGTAACACGTCTTGAGGCCCGGAATAATCCGCATTCCAGGTACGCGCGCCCGCAGCTCAGTATAGAAGTAGGCGTGCCCGCGCGACGTCGAGACGATTGCCGTGTCGGTCGCGGTCTGCCAGATCAGCAACCCTTCCACAGTCCGCTCAAACTGGTTCGTCCAGCAGCACTCCACCCACGGCACTATCCTCAGCAACGGCGACTCTCCATCGCGCGGGTCGTCACCATCCGATGGCGGCGGGTCATCACCATCGCCTGGCGGCGGATCATCCCCACTTGACGCCGTGCCGCTCTCGACGGTCAACACGACGTGAACGGTAGTCTGTCGCCTTTCAGCAGAAACGAGAATGCTGGCATGATGCTCCCCCTCCTCCAGTCCCGCGGGATCCACGTCCACGCCGATCTCGCGAACCTCCCCTTCGCTCGTGCCTTCTGCATCGGTGAGCAAGACCCACTGCTCGTCGGCTTTCGCCCAGTAGTGCAGCGTTCCGCCACCAACGTTGCGCACGGTGAACCTGTCCGTATACGACCATGCGCCGAACCGAAGCTCGAGCGGCCTGACCAACAGCACCGGACCGTTCTTGGTATCCGAGTTTCCGGAGCCTGGTTCATTGGGATCCCCGGCTGAACGCGTGAGCGTTAGCCCGGTCGCGTCCTGGTCCGGGCTCTTCCAATCCCACGTCTCAAGAATGAACGGCAACCAGTGGTCGTCCGCGACGCCGGAGGGCGAATCGCCGGAGTCCGCGAGTTGGCAAGCACCGCCCCCAATCAACAACACCAGCTGGCTAATCGCGCCGATCCGGGCTGCTCGTCGCACGTTTGACCTCCATTGACGAGACCATTCCCCGCCACTGTCGCGGCGGCCGGGCGTGGCCCAGCCCGCCCGCGCAATACCCGACCGTCCACTGGTTGAACGTCGTGTGCGCAGCGGTGGCAGCGAACTAGCCGTCCGACCGCAGAGGCCGTCGTGTGCTGACCATGGGAAGTGCTCGCGTCCAGCTTGGCTGGCTGGCCAGTCGGCCGACCAGGCGGGCGTGCTACGCCTTTCCGTTGCTCCCGGCGCCTGGTCTCAGGTTCTCCTGGCCAGTCCCTCTCCTCTCCAGGTCGCTCGCTTGCGCAGCACGCGCCAGCGGAGCGGCCACCGGCTCCACCTGGGGTAGCTGGCCTATCCGCAACGCGGGTATGGAATATGGGGCCTCTTGCCCAGTTTCACATTCCCGCGAGAAGATAGCCAAGCTCTCTGTATTCTTCAAAACACCACAAGCCAACGTGCCAAAACTCTCACGGTTTCTCAGAGGCCCTTGGTGCACTGGCTGTGTCTGCCGGGCCGCGCCGAGGAGGCAACGCTTGCGCGCCGTGGATTTGATCGTACGGCTTGACAGGCAGCCATGGCGCGCCACTCACGCCGTTCCGGCGCAGACCGTTCGGAATCCCTGTTTCTGTTCGGAGGACTGCTTGCCGCATGGCAGCAACCATGTCGGAAGCAAACGAAACGCTTTCCGCACCCCGTAGGGTCCAGAAACTGAACCGAACTGCAAGTGCCTGGACAGATGTACTTTGCGGACGTGTGCCCGGCGTCCATTTCGGCGGATTGACACGCCTTCTCCGCCCTCCGATGCTCCCAATCTCGGTTGATCAGCATCTCAGTGGCACCATGAGCTTCGTTCTGCAGCCCTGGCAGCTTCTGCTCGTAATCCTGGCCGGCTGGCTGAGTCGCCCGCAGCAACAGGTAATCGAGTACCTGCAGACCGAGAACTAAATAACCGTGCGCAACTACGCGCCACCGTTTGTTGACTTGCGCGGCCAGACGCCGCACGAGGGTCTGGCGCCAGCCGCCGCGGCGGCGGATGAAACGCCAGACATCTTTCATGAGATCGTTCATGTTGCCATGCTGATGGCTGCGGGTAACCTCCGCATGCAGGTCAAGCCACAACCGCATCGAACGGCTGTGGCAGGAGTCGCATGCGGCGGTCACCCGTAACCACCGCTGCCGAACGATGTCGGAGTTGATGCAACATTTGTATCGATTCCTACAACGGCGAAAACGCCACGCGGCGAGGCGCTACCTCAAACCGGCCGCTTGAGTCACTACCCTTGTCGCAGAATTGCACACGGTGATTTAGTATTCGACCGCTGCAAGCTTCTGGCGTCTAATCCAGGCCAGGGCGAGACGCCGATGAGCTGGACGCTCAGCGAAAGCGGCAGCGAGATCGAGCTGGCTGACTGGACGATCAGTGGCCAGGGGACGATCGACTGGGATATCACCATGACCGGTGGAACGCTGGACATTGATTGCTGGTTCAAGACCAGCGGGGACCTCGACATATCGAGCGGCACAGCCGAAATCGGCGCCACCTTCGATGTCAGCGGAGATGTTGATCTGTCGGCCGGAACGCTGTTCATGGACTATGAAGTGACACTTACTGGGGATCTCGATATCTCCGGCAGCGCGACGTTGCAGGTCGATGAAGACTTCACCGGCAAGGGGGAGCTGGACTTCTCCGGCGGCATGATCGAAGTGGCTGCCGGGAAGATCGCGGCGTTTACGCCGAAGGACTAGAATCTGGCGTGACCGCGGCCGGCGGGCGCTCGCAGCGGGCGTCCGGCGCGCCACTAGACCCGCTTCTATCGGGCGCCCGCTGGGGCAAGCCTACCGGGACCGCCTCGAATTCGCGTCGATCCCTCACGCTCGAAAGCGTGGGGCACCAGCGCAGAGGCGGCCTACTGGCTCTTCTTTCGAAGCATAAGCCACGTAGCGAGCCCGATGATCAGCAGGGTGCCGAAGGCGAGCGCAATCGTCGGGATCCTGACGCCGACCCCCGGGCCGATATCTGGAAGGGTCGTCATCCCAATCGCATATAGCCAGTGCGGCGTGGCGATGTACAGCGTGCCGTTGGCAACGGTCGGTGTGGTGCGCATCGAGTGCCGCAGCTCGTTTATCGCCAACGGTTCGAGCTCTCTGCCGTGTTTCAGCACATGTACTTCGCCATCCGTGTCACCCAGCATTACCTTTCCGTCAACGACGATGGGCGAGCCCCACACGTCGGCCTCCAGGTCATAGCGCCAGTGCCGCCGCCCGGTCTTGACATCGAAGCAGTAGAGATAGCCGGGAACATCGACGGCGTACAGCAATCCGTCCGCAATCACGACGGTCGAGACCGTGCGGCCGAAATCCCTGCCGCCAACGAGCCAAATCCTGCCGCTGTCGGTGATGTCGCCGCGCTGCGTGGCGTCGATGGCATAGAGATGACCGGGACCTTCGCCGTAGGCCGGTTGATTGCCACCCCCCAGAAACACCTTGTCGTCGCAAATGACTGGCGTAGCAACGATGAAGGTCTTCGTGCCGCCGCGGCCGGCGGGGCCCCATACAGCGTCCTTGGCGTTCAGATTGAACTTCCAGAGCAGGTCGCCGGTCTTTGGGGCGAAGCTATAGCACCAGCCGTCACCACCGCCGAAGACAACCTGTGGCACACCGTCAACGAGACCGTACGCCGGCGATGACCATTGCCCGTGCAGTAGATTCGTTCCCGGATCGTTGCGCTGCCAGACAACCTGGCCGGATTTCTTGTCGACGGCGATTAGCGAAGGGGCCTGCGGAGCAGGCACTGGAGGAGGGATTCTCTCGTAGTCCTCTCCGACGCCGTTGCCGGTGCAGACGAACACGAGATCACCCGCGCCGACGGGCGAGCTCACCGCCAGAGCGTGGGGGAACGCGCCCAATTCGCCGATCATGTCCAGAATCCAGACGAAGTCGGCATCCTGCTGTTCCGTGAAATTCTCGTTGGTCAGCGGCCCATCGTTCTCGTTGTCATAGAAGCCCTGAACGTCAGCGCAGACGAGCTCGCAACGGTTGCTGACGTAATAAATGCGATCGCCGTCAACGTACGGGGTCGAAGCGATGCCGGCCTCCGGCCAATCGTTGAGCTCCCCGGTCGGTAGCTTGTCGTGCGTGGCCTGCCAGAGCAGCCGGCCTGTGTTTGCATCAAAGCAGAGCAGGCAGCCCTTGTCGCGCTTGCTATGCGGCCGGAACCGGCCGCCGTTGTTCGTTCCCGCGTAGACGCGGCCGTTGCTGACCGCCGGTGACCCATAGGCTTGTGTGCCAAGCCGGGCGACCCACTTGACGTTTCTCTTGATGATGCCGGTCTTCCATTCGGCGGGGATCCCCGTCTCGGCGGAGGCAGCGTTGCGGTTGGCACAGCGCCCCCACATGGGCCAGTCGCCTGGGGCCGGCTGCCGGTGGGGTTGCTGTGCGGTTGCCGCGGCGACGCTGACGCTGACGAACCCAATTACCACCAAGGGTACACGGTATTCTCGTCGTTCCATCAACTCGCGTCCTCATGCCTGTCGTGCTGTTCTGCCGGGTCGCCGGGCCGGCCCGCACTCGCGCGGGTCCCAGTCTACTTGAGCGGATTGTCAGGCACGTTCGCTCCTGTAGTTGAGCAAACCAGTGTGCAGTATGAGTTTCCACTCGCCGTCGGTCTTGGTATACCCCTTACAGGCACGACCTTTCCAGTGAAAGTCCTTGCCGCTCTGGTCTCTCCAAAGAGTATCGACATCGACGACCGCGAAGGCGCCGTCGCCCTGCTCAGACACCACGATCTTGACAGTGTTGCGGCGATTGTGAACCAGGGTATGGGTATCGAACAGCTTCTGCCAACCCGCCATCCACCGTTCACGATCGAATCTGCCCAACGGGAACACCCAGGTTTCGGGATCGTGGGAGTGCTCGTCGGGCGGCCACGGCCACACCATGTCTGGATGGAACAACGAAACCAGAGCTTCCGCATCCTGTACGTCCCAAGCCCTCGTCTCTCGGTCAACCATTGCCTGGATCTCCGCAACGGCATGGCTCATGCTGATTCCTCGTATCGGTTGTGCCGAACAGCTTAGCGGGGGTTCCCGTTTACCGCCTCCGTCATCGCGATTGTAGTGGGATCGGGCGCTCGACCGTTATCACGCAGCGCAGATTCCGCCTGGAATCCCCCGTTCTCAGCGACTGATTGCGCGAATCTCAGGCTGTAGGCTCCCGGAGACGAGCTTCCTCTACGTTTCCGCGCAGCCCTAACCGTCTCCCCTCTCAAGTCTTAGGCTCTGCCTCGGCCGTCGCCGTCATCCGTCGTCCGCCAACGGTGGCGGCACGCCGAGCCACTGGTTCCGTTCGAGAATCCTCGCGAACGCCGGCGTCACAGCCACTTCCTTGCACGCAGGCTTCCACCACCGCCCCCGGGGAACACCTTGTACGGCGGTCTTTCACGACAACGCAACCGGCGTCCTGCTCGCGGAATTGTCTTGTAAGATCCACACACCCTTGCTATCATGGCGTTTGGGTAAGGACTTCATCTCCAAGGCACAGACGAGAGGGTAGAGCCATGCAGGCAAAACAGCGAACTGAGATCGGTATCCGGCCGGGTGGGCATGCACGGGGGCTGAGGATCTGGGCGGTCCTCGGGCTGGCGCTGGCAACCTCCGTCGCCTTCGGGCAGGCGACCATGAAAGCCGCATTTGTGGGGAATGACGGCAATACGGAGGGCAGCGTCACGTCGTACGTCTTCGACGCCGACGGCGCGCCGGTCTTCGTGCAGAAAGTCGTCACCGGCGGGGACAACACTCCGGGCACCAACGCCTATACGATTTCAATCACCCCGAATGGGAGGTATCTCGCGACCGGCCACGCCACGGCCTACGCTTCCG
>CBFDDG010000198.1:0-8472 GCA_965603505.1 uncultured Phycisphaerae bacterium
TTTGCGGCCAGTTCAGCCCCTGCAAGGCGGTCCCATCCGGCCTTGACAGGTACATCTGGAACCATCTCCAGATATCAAAGATCGGTCAAATGCGGTGGTCCCCAATTCGGCGCTTATGGCACCTCCAAGACGCCCCCTCCTGGCCCCCCATTGGGCGCTTTTCACCACTCTCAGAAGTTGCGGAAAGGGCCTCGTGGTTCGGCCTCGTCCATTCGGTGTTTCCAGGCAGCGAACCGCTCTTTGACGCGGTGCAGCACGTCGGGTTTCTGCCGTGAGACATCGTGCTGTTCGCCAATGTCCTCTGCGAGATCGAACAGGCCGGAACCGCGTGCGGACTCGAGCCATTTCCAGTTGCCGACCCGGGCCGCCCGGTCGCCCCGTCGCTCCCAGAACATCTCGCTGCGCGGTGATTTCTGTTTGCCGCCCAGAACCGGGGCCATGTCAAATCCGTCGAGGATAACGCCGTCAGGTATCCTGCCGCCCCCGGCCTCCACCAAGGTGGGGAAGATTTCCAGCGATGTGAGGAACTCACGGCAGACACTGCCGGCCGGGATTCGACTGGGCCAACGCACGATGCAAGGGACGCGTAGGCCTCCCTCCCACATCTGTGACTTGCCGCCGCGCAGGGGGGCGTTGTCTGCGATTCCTGAGCCGCCATTGTCGGAAAGGAAGATCACGAGTGTATTGTCGGCCAGTCCTTGTTTATCCAGCAGATCGAGCATCTTTCCGATCTGTTCGTCCGCGTAGGTCACCGCGGCCATGTAGCGCTTCCGCCTGGCCTCGCGCGTGTGAGCTTCCTTCGGATCGTATGATCCGTAGTGCTCGCGGATGTACTCAATGGGGGCCTGGACACCAGGGCGTGGCCGCGCCAGGTTCGACGCGGCGTGCGGCGCGTTGAAAGGAACGTAGCAGCAGAACGGTAGGTCCTTGTGATCCCTGATAAAGCGCAGGGCCTCGCGGGCAAACAGATCGGTCGCGTACGTGCCCTTGTCCTCGTCGGTGCGGGCGTTGTTGCGCCGCATTGAGGGCACACCGTAGCGCTCGTGCGTCCAATAATCGATGCCTGTGTTGACAAAACCGTAGAACTCGTCAAAACCTCGCTGCAAAGGCAGGAAACGGTGTAGTTGTCCCAGATCCCATTTTCCGAAGATGCCGCTGACATAGCCGGCCCGCCCGAGCACTTTGGGGATCAACACCTCGCGCGTGTCCATACCACCAATCATCTCCCACGAGACCGCGTACTCGTCTGGTGGATACAGATAGTCGTAGTCGACCTTATCATTGCGGAACATGTCATAGGTGCCGTTCCGCAGGGGATAGCGTCCAGTGAGCAGGCTGCCGCGAGACGGCGTACATGCTGGCCACGTGACGTAGAAATCCGTCAACCGCACGCCTTCGGCGGCGAGCCGATCCAGATGTGGCGTTTTGACCTCGTCACTTCCACAACAGCCCAGGTCGTGGTAGCCTTGGTCGTCGGAGACGATCAGGAGGATATTAGGCGGCCGCTTCGCGGTGGAACGTGCACGGAACTCGTGGCCACGGAGCCCTCCGAGCGCCAGTGCCGCTGCACATAGCCCGTTGAAAAATTCGCGTCTGTCCATACCCATAGGCGCAGCACCTCCAGGTTTGCGGGTGGGGTCCGAGGCTGAACGACCTTGTACAGAATTCATTCATCCTACCTACTAGGATCAACCTTGATAGCGGCTGACTGATCTGGTCCGAATCAGAAGTCTGTGTCTGATTGATCGATATGGAGTACCTCAAGCCAGGCGTTGCGGAAGAGCACTTCGTGACCTTCGCACTGGAGTTTCAATCCGCCCGGAACATCCGTGATCCCCGCGCCACCTTGATTGCCGCCGTCGATCCCCGAATTGGCGCCTCCCCAGACTCTTTGGATGCGATGGTTCGTGTGCGCTTTGACCCCGTTGAAATACATGGTAACCAGGGCCTTTTCGACCAGTTCTCCATCCCGGAAGCGGGCGGCGCGGAACTTGATATCGTACGCATTCCATTCGCCGGTGCGGCGATAGACATGATAAGGACCCGCGGCCTCGTTGATCACTGCAGCCATGCCGTGTTTGCCTTTGTCGCCGTCCAATATCTGGATTTCATAGCGATTCTGCAGATAGACGCCGCTGTTTCCCCCTTTGTTGCGTACCAGAAACTCGATGTGCAGCCGGAAATCCCGATATTTCTCCTTCGTGACGATGTCGGCCGCTCCATATCTTCCGCCGGCCGCTGCTGGGTCGTAACTCATCAGCACCTTGCCTCGATCAACCGGATCGTCGACCAGTTTCCATTTGATCGGTAGTGAGGAGCTAAAACGTGGTCCTTTCCAGTAAGTCCATTTCGTGTCGAGGAGTTCACGAGTGCCATCGATTAGGATATCGGCCCCGTTCGGAGCCATGGCACCCACCCCGATATGCTTCTGGTCGCTCGTTTGGCTCATCCACATTTCGAAAGTGGTTCCATCGTGGGTGGGCAAACGGAGAAAATCAACGTCGCCGTCTCCCTCGATATCTCCGGCTTGCCCATTGTAGATTCCTTCGTTCGTCAACGTGACCTCTGACCAGTGTCGCGCATCGCCCTGATTGAGAAATAGGACTACAGGGAAAGAAGTAACTCCGAGAGCCCTGGCTCGGTTTGTATTGACGCCGGTGAGGACATCATCGTCCCCGTCGCTGTCAAAATCGAAGACCTGCAATGTATGGGCCGCCGGGAGTTCGGAGCACATAACGGTTTCCTTCCAGGGGCCGGTCTTGGGATTTGGCGCGTGATACAGCGCCACAGGGTAGCCTTTTCGCTCGGAATGAGAGATGAAGATCTCGGTCTTTCCGTCGCGGTCGATATCGCGGCAGAAGACCTTGGTGGCGTTGCGCGACCAATCTCCCTCCTGAGTGTGCCATTTTGCCTCAATCGTATGGGCTGGCCAGTTCTTTGTCAAATCGCCACCAGGATTCTCCACCCAATAGCCATCGGCGGCCACGTCAATATCCCCATCGCCATCGATATCGCCTACATCCATGCCTTCGTGCAGATTCTTCAATTCAAAACGCTGAACTTCCGTCCATTGCGATGGCGAATCCTGACGGAAGATCGTCATCGTGTTTTGCTCAAAGGTGATCGTGACCAGATCGAGTCTTCCGTCGCCGTTGAAGTCGGCCGCGTTGAGGTCCTTCACAAACGCCGGGCATACTCCGATCTCATGCGCAGTCCAAGACGGGTTTTCATACCAGTAGATGGTCGTTGGTGCCCGGCCCTCGTCCCATTCGCCGGGATGGGCACAGGCGAAGAGGTCCATATCACCATCGCTGTCGATATCGCCTGCATCGAGATCGCCGCAGGCAAACGTCTCGCCACCGGGTCCGGTCTTGGCTATGATGTGTTGTTTCCAACTCTTCAGGTCATCCTGTGTTTCCAGCCAACCCAGCCAACCCCCGTGGGCGTTGTTGTCTTGCAGTGCGATGTCAAGTAGCCCATCGTTGTTGATGTCGACCAGAACGTGTGACCACCACATTTCGGCGCGGTCAGAAATCAAACGTACGGTGAATGCCGGACCCCCTTGTTCTTGCGCTCCTGTTGTCACCTCGCAGAGAACTGCAGAAGAACCGAGAAGAACAGCAAGGATGATCCGATGGGTCTTCATGATGTCTTTCCTTCCAAGGTCACTGTATCAGGCATCATGGGGCTTGTCCCCAACTCAGTCAAAGATGGGGAGATTTCCCCGAAGTGAGATCCTACGCCGCTTTCCGCTCGACTGCAATCCTTTGTTCCTCGCCTCATTCCTGCAAAGCGGCGCCCGACATCCACAGCTGCCGATAACCCATCATCCGACGCGGGTGTTCTTTCGATCGACAGCAACGAGGAGGCCACACACCATAAGACCGCCTGCGCACCGTCGAGATGACTCTCAGCCCTTGTCCAGTTGGCACCAAGCTTGGACATTGAACGAACAATGGCTTTTCTAAGCGTTTACCGCCTCGAAAACCACCTTGTACCAGACGCCGGGGCCCATGCCTCAAAGGGCTGGCCAAACGCCAGGCAATAGGTTTCTCGCCCCACGAGCAGCAGGTAGTGCGAGGGATCGAAGATCTCATCGAGGAAGTCGACCACCTGCCTGACATGCGACAATTTACGGTCTTGCCGAGGATCGTGCGCCCCGATGTGTGATCCCCTCGTCAGATACGCCCAATCTGAGCTGGTTTCAGGGAAAGCTGAGCGACACCACTTCAGCCCTGCCGCCGGATTCTTGGCACAGATTTGGCCTTCAACTCGTTGAAACCACTCATGTTAGGCCCCAATGAATCTATGCGCCCTACGACATCCCTTATCCGAAATACAAAAGGGCCTTCTTTCTTGCTCGGCCAAATGGTATAATGTTATGATGAACTGTTAGGGCCGGGAGCTTGTCCGGGCAATGGCCATCAAACTCCAAAGGCCTTTTCGGCAGAAAACTCGACAGTCTTGCCTCTGTGGTTGAGAAGCTGCCCCCTGCAAGGGGGCACAAGCTTTCGCGATGAATGTTCCGACAGGCCCCGTGGGCGTCATGCCCAAGGCGGCTTGGGAAGAACCGGTCGAGGGCTCGGTTGTGCAACTTGGGCCTCATGGTTCTCGTCATTTCTTGGAAAAGGAGGAAGACAATGAATAGAGAGCATGTCGCAGCAGCTTCCCTCGTCCTGATCCTCGCGGTCGGTCTGGGCCAGGCCGCCGTGCCCGACCCGGATGTGGCGTGGTATCAATTCGATGAGGGCTCGAGTGACCTCGCGACCGATCAGACCGGCAACGGACATGACGGTGAGATCCAGGGCGCAGCCTGGGTGGAGGGGGGCTGGAACGGGCTGGGCTGGTGCCTGGATTTCGACGGCAATGACGACCGAATCGAGATTGGGGCAGTAGATGTCGAAGGGGCCGGGATCACGCTGGCCGCCTGGGTACAACCCGACAGCTTCAACATCAACGACGGCCGAATCATCTCCAAGGCGAGCGAGTGGGGCGAAAACGACCACTGGTGGATGATGAGCACGATCAACCAGTCGTTCCTGCGGTTCCGACTCAAGACGGCCGGACAGAACACAACGACCCTGATCGCCAGCCAGGGCGAACTCCTGTTAGGCGAATGGCAACATGCGGCGGTGAGTTGGGACGGCGCCACAATGAAGATTCACAGGAACGCCGTGGAGGTCGCCAGCGGGGCAAAGACCGGCGATGCCGTCGCGACCGACCCCACGGTTAAGGCCGCGATTGCCAGCCAGCCGAAGGGCGCCTACGCGACGGACCCCTTGCACGCGAACAAGTTCTTTGACGGCCGCATCGATGAGGTCCGCATCTACAGCTACGCCCTGTCTGCGGATCAACTGGGCGAACTCATCAAGGGCCTTCACCCCACGGCCTGGAAACCAAACCCCGCCGACGGGGCTGTCGGTGTCATGCAGCCACTGCTTCGGTGGGAGCCCTCCGAAACGGGTGTGATGCACAACGTGTATCTGGGGAAGAGTCCTGAACTGGGTCCGGATGACCTTGTCGCGCCGACGTATGGCATGAAGGTCTACTACCATCAGCCCGGCCTGGAGCCCGGCGTGACCTACTACTGGCGAATCGATGATATCGAGGCCGATGGGACCGTCATCACGGGGCGGGTCTGGAGCTTCACGTCCGTGACGCCGCTTGCCTCGCAGCCCCAGCCGGCCGACGGTGCCAGGTGGGTCGATCCCGGGGCGGTCACACTCAGTTGGCTCATAGGCAAAGACGCTTTTTCGCATGACGTGTACTTCGGCGCCAGTGCAGAAGACGTGGCCGCCGGAACAGGTGAGACCTCCAAGGGGAACCAGCCCCAAACGGATTTCGACCCGGGGCTGCTTCAGGAGGACACCACCTATTACTGGCGCATTGACGAAGTCGGCGTCGGCGATGTTAAGCAGACCGGTGCGGTGTGGAGCTTCACAACGCAGGGGCCGGGCGGCGGTCTCAAGGGTGAGTACTTCAACAACCCGGATTTGGAGGGCACGCCCGTTCTGGTCCGGATCGATCCGGGCGTGGATTTCGCGTGGGGCACGAGCGGTCCCGGTGACCCACTACCGGGAAGCGGCTACTCGGTTCGCTGGAGCGGCGACCTGGAGGCCGCATTTACCGAGACCTATACCATTTCCGTCTACGGCGATGACGGTGTGAAATTCTGGTTCAATGGCGAGCTCGTGGTCGACAAGTGGTTCGCTCAGGAGGCCGGCAGCCCGCGTTACAACGTGAACGTGCCCCTGGAGGCGGGGCAGAAATACCCCATCGTCATGGAGTACTTCTTCAACGCCGGCAACGCGGTGGCTGAGCTGTCGTGGGAGAGCCCACACACGCCGCCACAGATTATTCCGGCAGGGGCCCTGTCACTGCTCTTGAGGGCGCACAGCCCGAATCCGGCGCAGCATGCAGTCAATTCCGGCCACGCTCTCAAACTGACTTGGAGGCCGGGAGAGCAGGCGGCCGAGCATGACGTTTATTTCGGCCAGGACCAAGAGGCAGTCGCCGGTGCGACGACCGACAGCGCGGATATCTATCAAGGCCGTCAGGCGCTCGAGGCCGGCACCTTCGATCCCGGGCCGCTGGAGTGGAACAAAACCTATTTCTGGCGCATTGACGAGGTGAATGACGCCAGTGCCGAGAGTCCGTGGGTCGGCAACATCTGGAGCTTCACCACGGCCGACTTCATCGTGGTCGATGACTTCGAGAGCTACACTGACGACTATGAGGCCGGCGAGGCCATCTGGCAGACCTGGATCGACGGCCTTGAGAACAACACTGGCTCGATCGTCGGCTACATGGAGGCCCGTGAGGGGACTTTTGGCGAGAGACAGACGGTCCACGGCGGCCGACAGTCGATGCCGCTGCAGTACGACAATGCCACTTCGCCGTATCTCTCTGAGACCGATCGGACGTGGGCAACTCCGCAGGACTGGACGGCCAACGGCGTCAGCGTCCTGACGCTCTTCGTTAAGGGCAAGGCCGACAACGCTGCCGAACCGCTGTACATCGGCGTTGAAGACCGCGCAGGCGGCGCTGCATTCATCGCCCATACCGATGCGGCGTTGGCGACGCGGACAACCTGGAGACAGTGGAAGATCCCGCTGAGCGACTTCACCGCCGGCGGGGTGGACGTGACCGCCGTGACGAGGATGTCTATCGGTCTGGGCGATCGTGACGCGCCGACCACAGGAAGTGGCGGCCTGATCTTCATTGACGACATCTGGGGGACCAAAGAGTAGCCGACGCCCCCGGCCGGAATCTTGGCGAACCGTGAAATCTCAGATCACGACGGCAGGCAGTGATAGCGTTCGAGGTATGGGCAAGGGCAGAAGCAGAAAGTTGCTGATGCAAGGCTCCGCTTCGCGCAGGGATCATTCCCCTGCTACAGTTGATCACGGACGAAAGCATTGCAGCGCAGGAAGCATATCATGAGCAAGCCGAGAGGATTCACGCTGATCGAACTGCTGGTGGTGATTGCGATTATCGCGATCCTGATGGCCATCATCATGCCGGCGCTAAGCACGGCCAAGAAGATCGCCACAGCGGCGGTCTGCCAGGGCAACGTTCGAAGCCTGGCCACCGGCTGGGTCATGTACGCCGACGACAACGACGGTCTTCTGATGTGCAACGGCGCGTGCTACGAGACGGCCGACGACAGGAGCCCGTGGGTCCACTCGCCAAGGGATGAAGCCGGCAATCCGGTCGGGATGCCGGCGCCGGCCAGCATTACCAACGAGGACCGCTATCGTGGGATCCAGTTGGGCACGATGTGGCCGTACGTCCGGGATGTGGACGTGTATCACTGCCCCGGCGACAACCGCCGAAGCACGAGGCAGCCGCCGCGGGACTGCTTCCGCAGCTACTCCATCTCCTACGCCTTCGGCCCGCTTCGCGACAAGGACCTGACCCCTCGTGGCGGGTATCGCTACTATCGCCGAGTCAGTGAGGTCAAGGGCGCGACGCGGTTCTACGTATTCGTCGAGGAAGAGCATAACGGCAGCCGCTACGGCGAGAACGAGGGCGGATGGCACCTGCCCTTCAACGGGGGCCTGAATCGCCTCGCCAACCCGGGCGGCTGGAGCTTCTATGATCCACTGGCCTCCTATCATAACAAGTCGAGCACGTTCGGGTTCGCCGACGGACACGCCGAGAGAATCAAATGGGCGGATAAGCGCACCCTCGCGTTCATCGAACAGAATGCCGCTGACCCATCCTCGCACTCGGGAATCACGCTGGCCTCGCCCGACAACGAAGACCTCCGGTGGCTCATCGAGCACTTCGTCGGCGAGAACCGGATTGAGTGACAGGGACAGCCTGCTCCCGAAGGTGAAGACCATGGCAATAAGTCAGAGGGTTGTTTCGAGAGAATCTCCCAGCCTTGTACCGTTGTCGCCGGCGCAAAGGCTGTGTGCTGCGTGTCTGCTGCTCCTGCCGGTAGATCAGCGCTTCCTGACGAGCATG
>CBFDDG010000199.1:0-8456 GCA_965603505.1 uncultured Phycisphaerae bacterium
TACTGGTCCGGGACCTTCATGGTCTTGAACTGCATGAACCGCACCCGGACTTCCTTGTCGGAATCGACGGTCACCGTGTTCGTGTTCTTCCAGGACCCGTCGTCATCGCTTCCCACCCAGCGGTCCACGGTGTACCCCTCGCAGGGGTCGGCGACGAGCGTCACCACCGTGCCGTCGGGATAGAACGCCCCCCGGTTGTGATCGGGCGTCATACGTCCGTGGCCGCCCTGGACCCCCGTGACCAGCTTGTACACCGGAATCTTCTCGAACTGGACGAGAATGGTCATCGGCTCGGTCATCGTGATCACGAGGTTGGGATCGTCGGTCAGTCGCTCCTCCATGCCAACGATCCAGCGCTTGATTCTGTAGCCGTCGTTCGGGTAGGCGCGGATCTTGAGGACCTCGAACTCGCGGAATTCGCCGCCATTCGGATCGATGTAGCCGACCGTGTTCGGTTCGGCCGCCTTGCCCTCCGTATCCAGCGCAATCACGGTCAACGGGAAGCGTTTGACGGGCGCCGGCCCAAAGTGCGCACCCAAATCAACGAGGCCCACGTCCGGCACACTATCGGTTCGGGTCGTCCGCGCCGACAGGTGCTCGGCCAGAAAGGCATCGGTGTTGGGATCGCCGGCATCGACGGCCGGGCTGTCGGCCAACTGTCCAGCTTCCACCTGGCTCAGGTAGTAAAAACCGTAGGGCCCCCGTGTCAGCAGCGGGTCGTCGTGGATCACGCCCACCCCACCGGCCTCGGTGTCCTCAACGCAGGAATAGGTGGCATAGCAGCCGGCGAGGTCATCGCCGTTGCCCCAGAGGATGCAGTTCGTAATGACCGGCTGGGAGCCTCCGAAGGCCCAGATCCCGCCGTCTCGGGCAGGACCGTTGACAGCAATCGTGCAGTTCGTGATCGTCGGCGAGGAGGCGTCGAGGTGCATCTGACCGCTGCCGGCGGCCGCCGAATTGTCCGTCAGGAAGCAGTTGAACAGACTCGGCGAGGACCGCAGGCACGCGATGCCGCCGCCCACTTCAATGGATGAATTATTGCGGATAATGCAGTCGGCGATGGCCGCATCGGATTCCTCGAGGTTGATGCCGCCTCCTGTCGCCAACGGGCCGAACGCACGGTTGTCGCTGATGATGCAGTTCGTGATCTCAGGCGAGCCGCCCCAGCAATCGATGCCGCCGCCGTAAAAGCTGGCCTGGTTGTTGTTGATCATACAGTAGTTGATCGTCGGGGAGGCATCCTCCATACGAATGCCCGCGCCGTAGTCGGCCACGCCCCAGCCGATCGTGAAACCCTGCAGGACGGTATCGCGCCCTTCCCCATTTGCAAAGGTCACGAGAGAGCCTTCCTCGGAAAGCCCGAGGATGAAGGTCGTGTCCGGGTAGAGGTTCGGGTCGCTGAGGTCGTCGATGTTGCCGCTGCGCAGCGTAATCGCCCTGCCCTTGAAATCGATACGCTCGGCGTAGATTGTGTTGCTCCCGGCGTTGCCGTCGGCGATGAGCACATCGCCGTCATTGGCATCGTCGATCGCCGCCTGGATCGAGGAATAGAGGTTGGCAGGGTCGCGTGTATTGAGGACCTTGCCGGACTGTCCCTGTGGTATGGCGTTCAGCGCGTTGAACGCATTGACGCGCCCGTGCGACTGGCACAGGCCCGGGACGACCTTGTCGGCCGTCTGCATCAGCGCATGCTTGACCTGATAAGGGGATAAGGACGGGAACTTCGACCAAAGCAGCGCGCAGACCCCGGAAACGTGAGGTGCGGCGATAGACGTGCCGCTCAGCACGGCATACTCTATCGGCAGGCCGGCACTCGTCATCGGCGCCGTCTCTTCCATCGGCATCGTGCTCAGGATGTCCACACCGGGCTCGGCGATATCGACTGTCCTGAACCCGTAGTTCGACGGCCACGCGATTCGATCGTTGTGGTCGGTGGCCATGACCGAAATGATGTTGTACAGATCGTAGCCGGCCGGATACACCGGGATATCATCGTTGTTGCTGGAATCGTTGCCCGCCGCCGCAACGAATAGAACTCCCTCCTTGCCCGCCGCCTCAATCGCGTCCTCGAGACTCCTGCTGTAGTCCGGGCCGCCCCAGGAGGCGTTGATCACCTTGGCGCCGGAGACGGTGGCGTACTCGACCGCGGCAACGGCCGCGTCCAGCGTCACGGTGAAGACGTTCGTCGGATCTTCCTCGTCCGGCCCCCCCACTTTGCAGGTCATCAGGCTGACGTTCCAACAGACGCCGGCTATACCCATCATGTTGTTCGCGAAGGCGCCGATGATGCCAGCCACGTAGGTCCCGTGATAGACATCGTCGGTCACATCGGTCGAGTCGCTCACAAAATTGTAGCCGTTGTAGTCATCGGCGTAGCCGTTGCCGTCGTCATCCACTCCCGCCTCGCCGGATATCTCCGCCGCGTTCTGCCACAGGTTGATCACGAGGTCTGGGTGGCTCGTATCGACCCCGGTATCGAGGATCGCCACGATGAGGTCCCTGTTCCCGGTCGTGATGTCCCACGCCTCGGGAGCATCGATATCGGCGTCCTCAAGTCCCCCGGTCTGTCCCGTGTTGTTCAGGGACCACTGCTGGGGGAAATTCGGGTCGGACGGGATCATGAAGAACCGGTACTCATAATTCGGCTCGGCGTACAGAACGTCCCCGCACGCGTTGAACTCCATCATCGCCTCGACAGCGGAATGCCCCTTCGGCAGTCTTACCCGCGTCAATCCGGGCACGACCCCGTCGTACTCTCGATCGACGGACGCCCCTTCCAGGATTCGCCCGGAGATGGCGTCGCGCCGCGACCGCCGCGTCAGCGGTCCCACGATGTCGGGGTACTCTGCGGGCGCACTGTCCCTGTCCACGAAGCGAACGAGCAACTCACGTCGCTCGTCCGAGGCCGCACCGCCGTAGCCGATGGCGTCTGACAGGGGGAACGAAAAGTCGTTTGCCGCCGCCAGGCTTACCTGGCCGCACACAATGAGCACCGAGCCAATCAGTAACCGCCAAGTGCCGGATCGCTCCTGAATCTGCTCTCTCATATCTCTATTTCCGTTTAATTGTGCCTAAGTCCGTATAACACCTGTATCAGGGGACCTCTCGCGTGCAAATTACCGTCCAACGCAGGATGGAGGTCCACCGCAGTGCCTACAACCCCGGGACGGTTTCTTCCATCGCAGCAATCGCGTCCTGCTCCGCCTCCTCCTGCAGGATGATCGTCGGCTTGACCAGGATCAGCAGAATCTTTTGGTCCCGGATCGAGCTGCGGTTGGTGAACAGGCGACCCAGGAGAGGGATCTTGCTCAAAACCGGCACCCCCACTTCCTTATCCACCTCAGCCGCCAACTTGTGACCTCCAAGCAGCAATGTCCCCCTGTCCGGCACACTGACACGTGTCATCACCGTGGCCTGCTCGGTCTCGGGGACATCCAACTGGTAGCTCTGGACATAGTTCACGTCCGTAGGTGCGTTGATTGTCGAACCCGCCCCAGCCGAGAGATTAATGTTCGGAGGATTCTGCGGGACCGTCTCAACGGTATGCGTCCTGAAGCGCAGGAGATCGTTCTGGCTGGTCACAACATTCAGAAGGACGTACTTCTTGTCTTTTGAGATCGTCGGCGTGATTGCCAGAGTGCTTCCAACGGTTACGAATCCGACATTCTGGCTCTGGCCCCCTTGCGTGACGCCGCCCCCCAACGTCCCGATGGTACTTTGCGAATACTCCGGCGGCAGCGCGTAGGAGATATAATCCGAAAGGCTGAACGACGCGGATTCGCCGCTCAGGACCGTTACCTTCGGCGCCGCGAGCGTTTTCGAATCCGTGCGGCCTTGTGTTGCCCGAATCAGCAGAGTCACCATCAAGTCGTCCAGGATGGAGCCATACCCACCTGCCACGTTCATGGCCGGCGGGTTCAAACCACCCAGACTTCCCGAGATCGCACTCTGTGCACTGGCCGCCGTATCAGCCGACCCTTGGTCGAACGTGAAGATCCCCCATTTGCCGCCGAAATTGTAGGTGAAATTCAGGTCGAGTCCGATATCCTCGAGGAAGTTCTCGGTGACCACGAGGAACCGAGCCTCGATGGCCACCTCATGTCCCAGCGCCCGGCGAAGCTGGTTGAGCAGGTCCTCGATCTGCCGGTGGACCTCCGGGGATTGGTACACGGCCAGCTTCTTGGGTGACTGGTTTGGGAACACCATGATCGTCCCCTCCGCCGTGTCCGGGTAGAGATCATACCAACTCTCGGGGTCGATGCTCTCCTGGATGAGTTGCCTGAGGCTCTGAGCCATGATGATGCTCATGTAGCCACCCCCGCCACCGCCCATCATGCCGCCACCCATGCCGCCCATCATTCCGCCACCCATGCCGCCCATCATGCCGCCACCCATGCCGCCCATGCCGCCGCCGTAGCCGCCCATGCCTCCCATACCCCCCATGCCGCCACCCATACCACCCATCATGCCGCCACCCATGCCACCCATGCCGCCGCCGTAGCCGCCCATGCCGCCACCCATCATTCCGCCACCCATGCCGCCCATCATGCCGCCACCCATGCCGCCCATACCGCCGCCCATCATGCCGCCGCCATAGCCGCCCATGCCGCCGCCCATGCCGCCACCCATGCCACCCATGCCGCCGCCCATCATGCCGCCGCCCATCATGCCCATCATGCCCCTCATCGCGCCCTGCTGGAAGTAGTTAGCAGGCTCTCCGACGAGGTCGGCGACCTCGTACACACGCGTCTCCATCTTCTTCCGCGGCAATCCATCAATCGTGGCCACCGTGATGACCCCTCTGTTCACAACATAGTCCACTTCTGCAATCAGCGGGTTCGAGATCGCACTGATGAGGTTCTCCAGAGCCGTGCCAAGTCGAACGTTCGCCAAGCCATCCATATTGATCGGATCGCTGGACTCGATGTCCGCGTTCTCCAGCAGGTCCCGCCAGAGCATCACAATGTTCAGCGGGGGCGAGACGGAGTTCCGCAGGACCTCGACGGCCTCGCTGATCGGCATCTCGGGCGAAAGCACCGAGAGATCCACGATCTGCTCAAGCTGCTCGTAGACCAGCGTGTTCTCCGGGTCCAACTGGAAGGGCTTGTCCGGCTGGCGCGTCGGTTTCTGCATGATCTCACGCCACTCTTTCGGGTAGCTGATTTCCTCAGGATGTGGAACAAGCGACTCCTCTGTCTTTAGCTTGATATCCGTCTCCGCCTTGGCGCTCTCCTGACCCAACTCAAGCTGCTTGCGCAGGTAGATCATGTCCTCAACCATCTGCTTGAGCGTCAGCGCCTCGTCGTGGAGCGGATCGATTGCCAGCAGACCCTCAAGCTGGCCGACCGCCGCCTCATATTGCTGCTGCTTCCAGTACGCCTTGGCACGGAGCAGGAGCTCGTCGATTCTTTGCTGACGATCAATCTCAGCCTGGCTGCGCATCCGGCGCTGGGCGTCCGCGGACTCCAGGCGTTTCTGCTCGTCCAGTTGCTTTTCTCTCACGGTCCGGGCTTCGCTGTTGCGGCGTGCGACATCATTGAGCCGCTGCGTATGGCGCCTGTACAGCTCGTCTCCGAGGTAGAGTTGATTCTCGTTCACCACGCGTTGGGCGGCGCCGACCCGCTCGGCCGCAGCGTCAAATTCCCCCCGGGCCAGGAGCCGCTCCGCCTGATTGACCGCATCGTTCACGACAGATTCGACATAAGTGCGAATGATGTTCCTGCGCCGGTTGATCGCCTCGATGCCGGTTCCCTCGGGAGCGGGCTCTTGCGCGGCCAAGGGGGCACGAGTCGGCTCGACGATCGGTCGGCGCACCGGCTCCGGTGCAGGCGGCTCCGCTGCAGGCGGCACCGCCTCAGGAGAGGACGCCAGCAATCGATCAATCGTCGCAATGTAATCCTCGGGGCGTTTGCCTGGCGGGGCCGTGAACAGCCCACTCTCGGCCACTTCCACGAAGCCCCGGCGCGCCGCCACCAACTCGCCCTGCGAGTACTGTTCCCAGCTTCGGTTGTAGAGTTGCTCGATGCGCTCTGTTTCACCTTGCGGCGTCTCTCCGGTGGGTGTATTCGGCGCACGGAAGTTCGCCGGCGCATTGGTCAGCGCCGTCGTCCCAACCGCCGACCACGCCTCGGCAGGCTCATCGGCGAGCACGATGGGACGCCCGTTGCCCTGCTTTGCCTCGGTCGCCTCGATATCCCCGAGGTAGGCACGGATTGTCTTCGCCATCGGCACGGGCATCAATCCGCTCCGCAGCACTTTCGAAAAACCTTCCCGGGCCCTTTTGAGGTCGCCGGAATGATACGCCTTGACACTTTCGTAGTATAGGTCCGCAACACTGTCCTTCCGTCGGTCCAGCGTCTCACCGCTCCCGGGCTCAACACTCTGCGGTTTCGCCGACGACCCAACCGGGCTGCCCGGTCCGAGCGCGCCGACGGCACCTGCGCTGCCCGCGCTCGATTGCTCCATGCCACGGAGAGCCTCCACCACCTCGGCACGCTCCTTTTCCGTCAGGAACTCATTGTCCCTGATCTGTTCCAGATGAGCGCGCGCAGTCGGCCGGTCACCCTTGAGGCGCAGCGCGTCCGCGGTCTGTTTGACCTCCAGCGCGCGCTTGCGTTCCACAGCCGCCACACGGGCCTCCTCCCGAAATGACGCCAACGTGCGCTGCTGCAGCGGCTCCAGGAATTCTGTGTAGCCCTGGGCCATCTGGAAGGTCTTCTCCGCCTCGGCGTAGTAGCCTCGCTCGTACTGCTGCCGCCCGACGCGCATGAAGTATTGCACCAGATGACGCATCATGGCGTCATCACCGCCCTGCGCGGCCCGTGACGGAGTCACCTGGACCAAACCTGCTACGAAAAGCAAGACCGATGCCAGGATTATCGATACGGACCCCTCCCGCAGAGACTTAGCGTACACACTTAGCCTGTCCAAAACCTAACCTCCTGCCTATAATATCATCACCCTTTTTCGGAATACTTGTTACCGTAGCTCGTTATACACACCACCTCCACTTGAAGGATAGAGAGCAGAATTATGAGTCTAATCTATTAAAATAGCCAAATTTTTGCAAGAGAAAAATTAGCTCCCAGGTTCTTTGACCGATAAAATCTAAACGTGCATTGATGGAATCGGACGCTTTCCTCCGGGTAACCCGAAATTGCGCTGTTAAAATTGGGGATTGTGCTGATGCGGAACGACGAGGACATGCACAGTTGTAGCAATAGGGGCAATATACGCCGGCAGCCCTTGGTTCTGGCGATTGAGACGTCGAGCCGTATCGGGTCGGCCGCCCTTGCTCTCGGCCCCGATCTGCTTGAGGTGTCAGCATTCTCCGCTCCTTTGCAGCACAGCAGCGAAATCTTCCCCATGGTCGACGGGCTGCTGAACCGCCACGGCCACACACCGTCCGATATCAGGCAGATCCATATCTCCATCGGCCCGGGCAGTTTCACCGGCCTGCGCATCGCGGTGACAATCGCCAAAACCATGCATCTCGCCAACGCCGCCGAGATCATCACGGTGGATTCATTGGATGTCGTCGCCGCCAATCTGCACGATGCGTTCGCCAAGCCGCTAGCATCTTTACGCGACGAGTCCCCGGCCGGCACACCCGACCGGATCGCCGTACTGTTCGACGCCAAGCGAGGCCAATTCTATGCAGCCGTCTACGAGCGGGTCGCTTCAGCAGATGACACAAGCGGCGACGCCGACTATCGAATCGGCGCCCCCGGGAATACCACGTGGCGGAAAACCGTTGCGGATCGCCTCATGACGGCTCGAGAGATCGTTGATGGCTTCGTCGGACCCGACGGCCTTGGCCTGCTCGGCGACGGCCTGCTCTATCACCGTGACGAGTTCGACACGCCGGGGGTATCTGTGCTTCCGCAGGCGTTTTGGAGCCCTTCCGCCGCCGGCGTTCACCTTCTCGGCCGCCAGAAGGCCCATGCCGGCCGGTTTGCCGACCCTCTGGCGTTGATCCCCTTCTACCTGCGCGGCCCGCAGGTGACGCTCAGAAGAAACCTGTAACGTCATGGCCACTGCTCTTCTCTGGGCGGCACTCGCTGCCAATCGCAGCGATCGGCCCAGCCCGACATGAGAATATTTTCGCATTCCTGTTTTCTTGTTTTCTTCATTCTGGTATAGATGGCGGAATAGACGACGGGCATCAATGTTGGATCGGCCTCTGCGGTGCAGCATAAAGACCAGTGCAGCCGGCGTGCCCCTCTGGGAACTGTTGGATTTCTACGGAAAGGACAGTGAATGAACATCTACATAGGGAATCTCGCTCCCGACACGACCGAAGACGAAGTACGTCAGGCCTTTGAGCCGTTCGGAGACGTCGCCTCGGTTAAGATCGTTCGGGACGGCACGACCGGCGAATCGAGGGGGTTCGGCTTTATCGAGATGCCGGCGGAGGAGCAGGCGAAGACCGCCATCACGGAGATGAACGGCAAAGA
>CBFDDG010000200.1:0-8405 GCA_965603505.1 uncultured Phycisphaerae bacterium
GGATACGGTTTTGCCCGCACCGGCGGCAGCCGACCCTTCCGTCCGGGAAAAGATGATCCCCTGTTGATCCCCAGCTTCAGCACAACGGGCACCGACAAGGAACGGGTCCTGAACGCGATTCGGCAGGCCGACGATGGGCGGATCGTCGTCCTGACGATCCACGGTGTGCCGGACGCGGCCCATCCGCACGTGACGACGCCGCCCAAGCTGTTCGAAGAGTACATGCAGTTTCTCCACGATCAACACTATACGGTCATCGCGATGCGCGATCTGGCTCGGTACGTAGGCTCGACGGAACCGACCGGCGGACGGATCGATCGGCGCGCCCTGGTGACACGGCACAATATCGAACTGAGCCGTCCGGACCCGCTGACTCCCCGGAGCGTGGGAAACGGTGAGTTCGCCTTTACCGCGGACATCACCGGGCTTCAGACGTTTCCCGAGTTCCATGAGAAGGGCATGCCCCTGGGCACGCAGTCGCAGTGGGGCTGGCACAGTTTGCCGAATCCCGAGAGGTATGACTTATCCAATGTTCTGGATGAGTATGCCGTGGCCGGTCGCAAGGTGCCTTATGCGGCCGACGGCGGATTTTCGGGCGGATATTCACCGGCCGGGACGTGGCTGCGAGCCAACCCGCATCGTCTGCATCTCGGGCAGATCGGCTTGCGCTTGCTCAAGTCCGATGGGTCCGAGGCCGGAATCGAAGACCTTACAGATACCGCGCAGAGCCTGGACCTGTGGACCGGCCTGCTGACCAGTCGGTTTCAATTCGGCGGTCAGCCGGTTTACGTGGAGACCGTCTGCCATCCCCATCGCGATCTCCTTGCGGTACGTGTCGAGTCACCCCTTATGGAGGCGGGATTGCTGACGATCAAGGTGGCGTTTCCCTGCGGAAGCACAGAATGGAGAAACGCAGCAGACTGGTCTCAGCCGAATCGCCACAGTACGGTCGGTCGCGTCGCGGACAACGGGATTGAACTGACGAGAACCCTGAATGGGGATCGCTATCATGTGCGGATCGCCTGGTCGGGGGGAGGTCAAATAGAGGCTCGCTCGGAGCAGGAGTATCGGATCACGTGCCGGGGTCGCGAGTCTGTGGAGCTTGTCTTTGCCTTTTCGCCCGTGCCCATTTCGGATTCGCTGCCTGATTTCCAGGGCGTCCGCATGGCCGCTGCGGATCATTGGCGGTCGTTCTGGAGCGGGGGAGGGGCGATAGACTTTTCCGCGTGCACGGACCCGCGAGCGGCCGAATTGGAGCGGCGGGTCGTGCTCTCGCAGTATCTGACGGCTATCCAATGTGCGGGGTCTCGTCCGCCGCAGGAGACGGGGCTGGTCTGCAACAGTTGGTACGGCAAGTACCACCTGGAGATGCACTGGTGGCATGCGGTGCATTTTGCCTTGTGGGGTCGGGTCAACATGCTGGAACGGAGTCTGCCGTGGTATGAGTCCATTCTTCCGAGGGCCCGAGCCACGGCGCAGCTCCAGGGTTACCAGGGGGCTCGCTGGCCGAAGATGGTTGGCCGCGATGGGCGGGAGAGTCCGAGTCGGGTCGGTGTGTTTCTCATCTGGCAGCAGCCGCATCCCATTTACTACGCCGAGCTGTGCTATCGGGCTCGCAAGGATCGAGAGACGCTCGAGCGCTATCGACAAATCGTGTTTGAGACCGCCGAGTTCATGGCTTCATATCCGGTGTGGGAGGAGAAGAACCAGCGCTACATCCTCGGCCCGGCCCTGATTCCGGCGCAGGAGAGTTACGGCTCGGATCGGGCGCGCAATCTCAATCCGACGTTCGAGCTGGCGTACTGGCATTGGGCTTTGGACACGGCCCAGAAGTGGCGGCAGCGTCTTGGCTTGGATCGCGAGCCGAAATGGGACCAGGTCATGCAACGACTGTCGAAGCCACACGTCCGCGAGGGTGTCTATGCTGGAATCGAGACGCCGCCGTACACGATTTATCGCGATCATCCTTCCATGGTCGCGGCACTGGGGGTCGTCCCTGCCACGGGGTTGATTGATGTCGAGACGATGAAGCGCACGTACGATCACGTTCTTGCGCGTTGGGACTGGCCGAGCACATGGGGCTGGGACTACCCGATGCTGGCGATGACGGCGGCCCGTCTGGGTGAGCCGGAGAAAGCTGTCGATGCGCTGTTCCTTGATTCGCAGAAGAATCGCTACTTGGCCAATGGGCACAACTACCAGTCCGCGCGTCTGCCGTTATATCTGCCCGGCAATGGGGGACTGCTGACGGCGGTTGCAATGATGGCCGCGGGCTGGGATGGCTGCCCTGACCGGCAGACGCCGGGCTTTCCCGACAATGGCAAGTGGCACGTTCGCTGGGAAGGCTTGAGACGCGCGCCGTGAGCCATCTGCCGCTGTAGACGATTGAAGATTGTGCATCACAGCGTGCCGCGATAACATAAGCGATCAAGAACGATTGCTTATGAACAGTCCGCGCAGCCGTGGAAGGGGTAGGGCCGCATGGCCAAATCACGCACAGCCAGTCTTGTTGATGGTGTGACCCTGTCTGTCTTGCTCGTCTTCGGCGCATCGGTTGCTGCTTGTGCGAAAGAGCCCCGCGGCTCGGCGTTTATCCTGGACGAGGGCTCGTTCAAGCATCACGTCGACTTCTTCAACGGCATGGAGCCCGAGACCATCGTCAACCATGTCTCGAATGCGCGGTCATGGCAGTGGATGAAGGAGAACATCCCGTTCTTTGAGTGTCCGGACCGGGACTTTGAGCGGATCTACTATTTTCGGTGGTGGACGTTTCGCAAGCACCTGAAGAAGACGCCGGAAGGCTTTGTCTTCACGGAATTCCTGGACGAGGTCGGTCACGCCGGCAAGTACAACACGATAAGCTGCGCCTTGGGGCACCACATCTGCGAAGGCACGTGGCTGCGCGACACTCGCTACATTGACGACTATGCGCGGTTCTGGTACGTCGGGCACGAGGGGGGCTTGCAGCCGCATTTTCACAAGTATAGCAACTGGGGGACGTGGGTGCTATACCGCCGTTATCTGGTCAATGGCGACCGGGCGTTCGTGGTTGGCTTATTGGATGCGTTCATTCGCGATTATGAAGCCTGGACGGCCGAGCACGGCCTAGAGAACGGCCTGTTCTGGCAATACGACGTGCGCGACGGGATGGAGGAATCGATCAGCGGCTCGCGAAGGGACAAGAACGCCCGTCCGCCGTTGAACAGCTATATGTACGCGAACGCCGTGGCGATCTCGAAGGTGGCGGAGATGGCGGGTCGCCCGGCCGTGGCGAAGGAATACGCCGCGAAGGCGGCTCGACTCAGGTCACTCGTTCATGAGCTGCTGTGGGACAAGCAGGCCGAATTCTTCAAGGTGCGCTATCCGAGCGGTGCCCTGGCGGACGTGCGTGAGGAGATCGGGTTGATTCCGTGGTACTTTCACCTGCCGGGGCCGGGGTACGAGCGGGCCTGGCGGCAGCTCCTGGATCCGCAGGGGTTCAAGGCGCCGATGGGGATCACGACAGCCGAGCGCCGGCATCCGGCGTTCCGAAGCCATGGGGTGGGGACTTGTGAATGGGACGGGGCCGTCTGGCCCTATGCCACGAGTCAGACCCTCGTCGGCCTGGCGAACGTGATTCGCGACTACGAGCAGACATACGTCGGCAAGGCCGACTATTTCGAGATGCTTCGGATGTACGCTTCGTCCCACCGGCATCGGGGCAAGCCGTATATCGGGGAATATCTGGATGAGACCGACGGCACGTGGCTGACGCTCGATTCGGACCGGAGCCGGTACTACAATCACTCGACGTTCTGCGACCTGGTGATCGGCGGGTTCGTCGGGCTCGTGCCACGGGAAGACAACACCGTCCTGGTGGATCCTCTGCTGCCTGCGGAGGCTTGGGACTGGTTTTGTCTCGATAATGTGTTGTATCATGGACGAGTGCTCACGATCCTGTGGGATCGAAGCGGCGACAAGTACGGCAAGGACAGGGGCCTTCGCATCTTTGCCGACGGTGCCGAGATCGCAAGCTCGAATGAGTTGACGCGTGTCACAGGCAAGCTGCCGTGATGTGTGCTGGAGATAGATGATGAAGGAGACGCTCATGAACAGAAGGATTGGACTTCTTGTGTTCGCGGGTCTTTGGATTGCCGCGCAGGCGCAGGGCGCGACAGTGAATGTAGATCTTAGCCGGCCCGGCGCACCGATCAGCAAGTACATCTACGGCCAGTTCATCGAGCACCTGGGCCGTTGCATCTACGGCGGGCTCTGGGCGGAAATGCTGGAGGACCGCAAATTCTACTACCCCGTCACGGGCGAGGCGCCCGCCTGGACCATGTACAAGCCCGGTACGCGATCCTGGGACGGGGAAGGCCATCCCTACGAGTTGCTGGCGAGCTCGCCCTGGATGATCCTCGGGGATAAGAAGTCGGTCTCCATGGTGACGGAGGCCCCCTACGTCGGGGAGCACACGCCGCGGATTGCCTTACCGGGAGACGGCAGCCCGGGCGGACTGTTTCAGGAGCGTCTCGGCCTGGTTGATGGCAAGGAGTACACGGGCCGCATCGTGCTGGCCGGCGATTCCCGGGCGGCCCCCATCGAGGTGAGTCTCGTCTGGGGCGGCGGGGCGACCGATCGCGACACGGTGACGATCGATCGCCTGGGAAAAAGCTACGCCAAGTTCCCTCTGCGTTTCACGGCCCGCGGCTCCACCGACAACGGCCGGCTGGAAATCGTCAGTCACGGCAAAGGGCACTTTCTCATCGGCACGGTCTCGCTCATGCCGGCGGACAATCTTCTCGGATGGCGCGCCGACACGGTGGCGTTGCTCAAGGAGCTCAATGCACCCGTCTATCGCTGGCCGGGCGGTAATTTTGTCAGCGGGTACGACTGGAAGGATGGGATCGGCGATCCGGACCGCCGCCCTCCGCGTAAGAACCCAGCCTGGAAGGGCATCGAGCACAATGACGTGGGCATCCACGAGTTCATGGAGCTCTGCCGGGAGATTCACACAGAGGCGTTCATCGTGGTGAACACCGGCCTGGGAGGGGTCGAGGCCGCCGCAGAGCAGATCGAGTATGTCAATGGCGACGCGGATACGCCGATGGGCCGTCTCCGCGCCCGCAACGGTCATCCGGAGCCCTACGGCGTCAAATGGTGGGCCATCGGCAATGAGATGTTCGGGGATTGGCAGCTCGGCCACATGCCGCTGGAAGAGTACGTGAAGAAGCATAATCGCGTCGTCGATGCCATGCGGAAGGTCGATCCCGATTTCAAGCCTATCGCGGTCGGGAACATGGGCCCTTGGAGCGAGCAGATGCTCAAGACCTGCGCCAACCACATGAGTCTGATCAGCGAGCACCTCTACTGGCAGGACAGGGACGACGTGGTTTCCCACGTCAGCCAGATCGCCGCCAAGATCCGTGAAGTGGCCGACGCCCATCGGGGATACCGCAAGAGCCTGTCCTCGCTGGCTGGCAAGGACATCCGCATCGCGATGGATGAGTGGAACTATTGGTACGGCCCGAACGAGTACGGAGAGCTGGGTGTCCGTTATTTCCTCCAGGACGGGTTGGGAGCGGCCGTTGGCCTGCATGAATTCTTCCGCAACAGCGATATCTACTTCATGGCCGACTACGCGCAGACGGTCAACGTCATCGGCGCGATCAAGACGACGAAGACGCAGGCCGAGTTCGAGACGACCGGACTCGTGCTGAAGCTCTACCGGGAGCGGTTCGGCAAGGTGCCGGTTCGAGTCAGCGGCGATTTCCAGCCGCTCGACGTCGTCGCCGCTCTGTCGAGCGACTGCACGGCCCTGACCGTGGCCGTCGTCAATCCAACGGACAAAGCCCAATCGGTCACCTTGAAGCTGACGGGCGGACGCCTCACGGGCCGGGGGCAGAAATGGACCCTCACCGGCCCAAGCAAATGGTCGTACAACGCGCCGGGGAAACCGCGCCAGGTGAATATCGTTCAATCACCCATGGTGGAAGCCGCGGGCCAACTGGAAGTGGTCCCGTTGAGTGTGACGTTGTACTCGTGTTTCTTGCGGTGACGCTTGAGCGCATGACATCGAGTTGAACACACAGGAAGAAGAGGGCACCAAGATGGAGTATCGACATGCGAAAAGGGTGATTGGGGTCGCAGGCTCGCGGCGTGGGATTCTGCCGGCACTTTTCTGTCTTAGTCTCTTCATGGGGCCAGTCGGGCAGGTAGAGGCCGGATGGGAGCAGGTCCAGGAGATTCTCAGCAGGATTCAGGCTCCTCAGTTCCCGGACCGGGATTTTGCCATCACGGATTACGGCGCGAAGGGTGACGGAAAGGCGGACTGCAGCGAAGCCTTCAAGAAGGCTATCTCGGTGGCTCACGCAGCCGGCGGCGGCCGCGTCGTGGTTCCCGAGGGTTCATTCTTCTGCGGCCCGATCCATCTCAAGAGCGGCGTCAACCTGCACGTCTCCCGGGGCGCCGTCATTCGATTCTCTGTGAATCCCGGCGCGTATCCGACGGTGTACACCCGGTTTGAAGGCACTGAGTGCATGAACTACTCGCCTCTGATCTATGCCTACGAACAGGAGATCATCGCCATCACCGGAGCCGGAACGCTCGACGGCCAGGCCGGCGACGACAACTGGTGGGCGTGGAAGACCACGCAGGCAAAGGACGTGCAAGCCCTGCGGAACCAGGGAGAGACCGGCGAGCCGGTGTCGCAGCGAGTCTACGGCAAGGGCCGCAAGCTCCGGCCCAATATGATTCAGCCCTACAAGTGCCGAAACGTCCTCATCGAAGGCGTGACCATCCGCAATTCTCCCATGTGGCACATTCATCCCGTGCTCTCGACCAATATCACCGTCCGAAACGTGAAGGTCATTGGCCACGGGCCCAACAACGACGGCTGCAATCCTGAATCCTGCCGCGACGTTCTCATCGAGGGCTGCTATTTTGATACGGGCGACGACTGCATTGCCATTAAGTCGGGCAGGAACAACGACGGCAGGCGAGTGAACGTGCCCTCTGAGAATATCGTCATTCGAAACTGCCAGATGAGCGACGGGCACGGTGGGGTAGTGATCGGCAGTGAGATGACGGGCGGGGCCCGGAATGTCTTCGCGGAGAACTGCACCATGGACAGCCCGAACCTGGACCGGGCCTTGCGGATCAAGACCAACTCGGTGCGAGGAGGAACGGTCGAGAACGTCTATCTGCGGAGCATCACCATCGGTCAGGTCGCGGAGGCGGTGGTCAAGGTCAACTTCCACTATGGGGAAGGCGATACGGGCGATTATGTACCGACCGTTCGAAATATCCATTTAGAGAACGTTACCAGCCGGAAGAGCAAATACGCGCTTTCCATCCAAGGCTACGACCGTTCGCCGATAACCGGTGTTTTCCTGAAGGATTGCACGTTTGAGAACGTTGAGAAACCGAACCTTCTCGTCGGCGCCAAGGAACTGGTCTTGGAGAACGTGACGATCAACGGAGAACAAATGCGGCTGGAGAATTGAGAAGGCTGCAAATCTTGCGACAGCCAACGGGCGGATCGAGTTTTATATCTGAGAATCAAGAACGCCGAGGTATAATAGGGTGGTGATGTGACTGAGGTTGCACGGGCTGAGTGAACGTCGTGGAGGGTCCGAGCATCAGTCGTTCGGGGAGGACAAGCAATGAGATGGGTAGGATCCGCGATTCTGGTTTTGGCCGCGTGCCCAATGGCCTGTCAGGCCCAGAGTGTCGGTGCCGGCAGCCTCCCGCCCCCGCTCGTCACTGAAAACTCCCTGGAAATCTGTCTGAACAGTCCATTGACCGTTCGGTTCTTTGCGTTGGGAGCTGACGCAGCAAGTCCTGCGGCCTACGAGTTCGAATTGACCACCGCCAGGTCGCCCGACGGAGAATCGGCCGTCTGCACGGCTTCGGGTGTGGCGCCGGGCACGTACGACATTACAGTCGTTGGCGGCTCCACTTTAGCCAATCTCAAGAGGAACGTGGTGATTTCACTACCGGCGACGTCGGTGGATCTCGGCACGCTTCTGGAGGGTAATCTCAACGCCGACGATGCTGTCGATCTTGGCGATTACGCTGTCCTGTCGAGACATTGGTTGCTGTCCAAACCCCAGGCTGAGTATGATGTGCGGGCGGACTTCGATCGCAGCGGTCTTATCGATGCGGCTGATCTTGCCCTCCTCGCGGCGAACTGGCTGTGGGCCTCGCCTCTCGAAATCGGGCCGTGATTCCTTGACGGGGGATGCTTTGCCGTTCATACGATATGGGGCACTCCTCATCATCGGGCCAACCCGGTCAGCGGTATGGGCCTGATCTATATCGACGATATCCAGGCGCGTACGGCACAGGAGTAGTCGGCCCGCGACGTGGCGGCTGTTGTGTGTTTCGAATTCGGGGTCTGCGGCGACAAGTTCACCGCAGACCCC
>CBFDDG010000201.1:0-8396 GCA_965603505.1 uncultured Phycisphaerae bacterium
CGCGATCCTCGACATCCATCGGTAGTCGGCAAGCAGGCGTGCGTTGCTCGGCACTTCCGCGCCGCCCGTCGCTTGGGCCGGGGGGTGCGCCCGCCCCGTGCCGTTGCGTCCCAGGCCCAACAGCAGCAAGGAACCGACCAGGCACAGCACGGCAGCAAGCATCGGCCAGACCAAGCCGATCTCGACGAGCCACGCCCCGATCAGCGGACCCACTAATCCCCCACCCGACCAGGAACCGTTGTATCGTCCGAAACGACGATTCAGCTCCACACCCTCGTAGCGGCCGGAGACCCAGCTCATGAGAAAAGGCCAATACAAGGCCATGGCGGTGCCGCCCAGCCCCGCGGCGGCGATGATCGTCCAGATCCAGACCCGGTAATGGATGGCGGGCAGAAGGAGCGCACCCAGGACGGCAAAAGCCATCAGCGACGCGGCAACGATCGCCACAATCATGGCCGCCCGGGTGGCGCGCTTCACGTCCAGATGCCCCAGCAGCGCCCCGGTGACCAGCAGCGCCGCCATGTAGGCCAGGCTGTTGATCGCGGGGGCGTAACCAACGTGGGCCGCCGTGCCCCCGATGGCGTTGAGCACAAAGGGCAGAGCCGTCCACGCGATACTCAGGCTCAGTCCTGTCGCAAACGCGGCGCCATAAAGCGGCCACGCTCTGTCACGCGTGCCGGGCTGTAACTCCCGATTCTCTTCAACCATCCCGATTTTGCTCCCGAGTTCTCGATTGTAACATCCGCCCGACACGACGGCACAGATCAACGCCGAATTGGCGGACGGACACGACATCCTGAGCGATGGATTCTGGGCCGGGATTGCAGAGGGTCCCCGATCCCAGGTCGGCGGCGGTTATGGCTGCCATCCCTGCGCCCTGGCTTGTGCGAGTAGCTGCTGCTTCTTCGTGGCGAGTTCCTGCTGCAACCGGGGATAGCCGGTGGCCAGCTCGATGGCTTTGTCGAGATGCTTGATGGCAAGACCATACTGCTGCTGGAGCACACGCAGCCTGGCCAATTGATCGTATAGCTGGACCTGCTCAACGACAGACACCAGCGGCAAGGCACGTTCGAGGACCCTGACCGCCTCCGCGAGGTCCCCCTGCTTCTCACGCAGTTTCGCAAGGTTCACCCGGGGCGGGAAGAATCCGGGATTCCGCTGGATAGCCCGCTCGAAGGCGGGGGCCGCCCGGTCGAATGCGTCGAGCTTCTCGTAACAGATGCCCAGGTTGTTCCAGGCCGGCGCGTCGCCGGGCGCGAGCTCGACAAACCGCTCGTATTGTTCGGCCGCCTGCGCATACTGCTCCAACAGCATGTGCCGTTTCGCCAGACGCGATCTCAAATCGGGTGCATCGGGCATCCGCTCGATCGCCGCCTCACACGCCGTCATTTCGTCCCGCATCTCCTTGAGAATGCTCTCGATGTCACGATCGCGAGGATTGGCCTTCCGCGCCAGCTCAAACGCACCGTTCATGACCTGGGGACTGCCTTCCAGCATGCCGACCAGCGCGAGAAGCGTGTACTTTGTCCCCGTGTAGTACTGCTGCAGGATCGCCTCGGGCGACTCGGTCTCTGTGGGCCCGGCGGCGGCATTGGTCACGTAGGGCGACACGGGCGTATGGTGCTCGCCGACAGCCGTGAGCACGGCCAGCCAGCAGCCTTCGACGTCGCGCTTGGCTGCCGCCCCGAACTCCAGGTGCGGCGTGTCGTCAATATGAAGAGGACCCTCGCCGCCCAGCCTCTTCAAGCCTTCTTCCCCAACTACGAGACAGTCGAGGAAATCGTAGACGGAGTGAATACTGATCTGTGCCAGGTCGGCCGCGATGTCGGGCCGCTGCACGGTTTTCTCAGTACGGCGGAAATCCAGCCGCATCGGTTCCAGAGTGCCCAGGAACACGGCATGTTTGTTCAGACAGTTGTTGGCCATCCAGAGCGAACAGTGCGGCATCGCGGCCTGAAAGCTCCGGATGATGATCTGGAAATCCTCCGGCCGCAGGTCCAGCGGCACCCAGCACGACAGCACGCCGCCCGGTTTGAGATGGTCGCGGCACGCCTGGAAGTGGTCGTAGGTGTACAACGCCGAGCTGCCCGTCGTCCCCGGGTAGGTCGAATCGTTCATGATCACGTCGAACTTCTCATCGGTGAGCTTGATGAAGTTCTTGCCGTCCATGATGACCTTGCGCAGGGACGGATGGGCGTAGGAACGGCGGTTGATCTCGTCAAAGAATTGGCCGGCCGTGAACACGCCGGGGCAGATATCGACGATCGTGTAATTGGCGACGCCGAAATCCAGTCCGATGCCGCAGGTCTCGCCACTGCCGTAACCGATCTGGACGACGTCCTGCGGGTGCGTGTGTACGATCAGGGGCGCATAGGCCTGGAGCTTCTGCGTCGTCCGCAGCATCAGATCTACCCCCGCCACGTCAACGCCGTCCACGGCAATCAGGCGGTCGCCGTCCGGCAGATCATGCACGGTTACGGTCCCCGTGACGCCATCATCCATGTAGACGATCTCGCTCGGATAATGATAGGTGTTCATTGTCCGGAGAAAGACGTCGCGAGGCACGTACCACAGTCCCGCCACAACGAGAGCGACCGCGACAACGGATGCCGGCACGGCCCACAACGCTCGGCGTTTGCCCGAGAGCACCAGCAGGAATAGAGCCAGCAGGAACAAGACACCGATGATCGCGAAGAAGCTGTCGCGCACCCCCAGCCACGGAATCATCAGGAACCCGGCTGCGAACGAACCCAGCACACAACCCATCGTGTTCCACGCGTAGAGCTGTCCGACTCGCCGACCGACCGTGTGCCAGGCGGGCGCGCAAATCTCGACCGCAATGGGAAAGACCATCCCCATCAGAAAGGTCGGAATGAAGACCACGGCCAGCGTATCGATGAAATGAACGAGCATGTCGGTGGCGAGTGACACTCGTGGACCGGTCAGCCGCGCGATCACAAACAAGTCGATATGCCAGAGAAGACCCAACAACGGGATCGACGCCGCCACCGCCAGCGCCACCAGAAACTCAACGACGCCCAAACCGAAGATCGGGTTCTTCAACCGAGGCACGAGCAGCCTGCTGGAGACGAGGCTGCCCAGGGCGAGCCCGAGGATGAAGCACGTCAACATGCAGGAAAAGGCATACGCCGACGTCTCGAGGACGAAGACAAGAATCCGGGTCCAGAGCACCTCCAGCGCCAGCGCACAGAACCCGGCCACAAAGACGCCCGCCAGGACGGCGATGCGCCGGCCCCGCGAATGCACAAAGGCCGGTTTCTCGCCGCTCGGTACCCCGGCCTGCGCCGCTTGACGAGCGAGCCGCTCGCGCTTTGACGCATCCCGCACGACTCGTCGCGGCTTGAGGGGAAACGCCACCAGCAGGGCCGCGAGGCCGACGAGCACGTTCGCAACACCGGCGGCAAAGATGGAGCGACTCACCCCGAAGAGCCGGATCAGGAAATAGCCCGTCAGAAAGCTGCCCGCGACCGCCCCGAACGTGTTCAGGGCGTACAAGAGCCCGACGCTCTGCCCCGTCCGAAGCCTGCTCTCCTGTCGATCGGCCGGGATCGTCCACAGGGCGCTCAGGATCGGCAGCGTACCGCCCATGAAAACCGTCGGCAGCAGGAGAATGGCCACCGAGACGGCGAAACGCACGGCGGTCAATGCATAGAAGTCCGGCTGATAAGAGCGGAAGAACCAGAAGTAGAACTGATCCGCCAGCCTCAGGATACTCGGAAAGGCGAACGCGTAGATGCCCACGGCCAATTCCAGATACGCATAGAACCGCAAGGGGTGACGGATCCGGTCGGCCAGTCTCCCGAGCAGCCAGCCGCCGAGGGCAAGGCCCAGCATGAACGCCGTGAGTACCGTGCTGGCGGCGAACACTGTATTCCCAAAGACCGCCCCGAGGGACCGCATCCAGGTCACTTCGTAGATCAGTCCCGTGGCGCCGGAAACCAGAAACAACGGGAGGACGAGTTTGCGGACGATGGCGACTTTCGGCTGTACTATCGCGTTCACGTCGATCCCTTCCCGGCTCGACCCAACTCTGCGGCCCCTGCACGATTTACGGGCAGATTATATCCATTCTGCCAATGTCAGTCAAGGCCGCCCGAACCATCGACATCGGTCACGGGGCGCCCCGATTCACGCGTGCGTCCCGCCCTAAAGAAATGCGGAAAGGCCGATCGCACAGTGGCGGAAGCTCTCGGCAGGAAGCGTCATCGTGTGCCATTTCGGACTGCGGCGTTTCATGTGACGACAGTAGTCGTCGAGCCGAATGCAGAAGAACAGGTATCGATCCGGGCCCAGGAGGAGAACATCGTGCCCGTCGAAATCCACGTCCGCCTTCGCCACGCGATAGGCGAACACGAAGACCGCCTCGTGGTCGCGACCGAGGGCCTGTCTCCACACATGAAGGCTCTCGATGTCATCCGCGGTCACCCAACACTCGAACCCGGTTAGCCCCACCACGCTCGCGCCTTTGAAGGTCCGGCCCTTGACCTCCACGATCACCCTTCGGCCGGGCCGGGGATACAACAGGAAGTCGAAGTTCTTGACGGACTTGTGGGACGGTCCGGGCCGCTTGTGCTCATCGGCCTTCACGTACTCGACATTGCGGTCGAGCAGCCAACTCTCAAAGGCACGCTCATAGTGGTTGGGCGAACCATCCCGCATAGGATTTGCTTCCCGTCTCTGTGCAGATCAGGATTGCCGCCTCGATCAGGAACCCAACTGTGACAGGAACTGCTCCGCGTCCACGGTCTTCTGCTCGCCCGTGGCCATATCCTTGATCACGACCTGCCGGTGATCCTCATACTCCTGACCGACGATCACGCACTTCTTCGCATTCTGGCCGGCCGCCTCTTTGAGCTGCTTCGAGAGGCCGCCCCGTTTGTAGGTGAAACTTGCCGAGTCTCCCTGTGAACGGATTGCCGCCGCCAGGCGATAGACATCCGGCCCGAAGCGATGATCCGCGAAGGCCACGAAATAGTCGAGTTCCGGCTTGGGCACCTGTTTGTCCAGCAGACCTTTCTCCCGCAGCAGGATCTCCAGCACGGCATCCCCCATCCCCATGCCGGTCGCGGCAATGGCCGGTCCGCCGAAATCCCGGAGCAGGTTGTCGTAGCGTCCCCCGCCGCAAATCGCTCGTAGCTCACCGCCAACGTCGTGCACTTCGAACACCATCCCCGTGTAGTAGGCCAGACCACGCACGATGCTCGGGTCGAAGAGGCAATACTCCTCGACGCCCATCCATTGCAGGATGTCGAACACCGCCCTGAGCTCCTCGATCGCGCTCCGCGTCTCATCATTCGGCGCGATCACGTCCCCAATTCGCTCGATGGAATCAAGGGCCATGAAATCGAGTATCCGCCGGGCCTGATCCGCATCAGGGACCTGCTCGGCCAGGATCGCCCGGAATGTCTCGGCGGGCACCTTCGCCTTCTTGTCCAGCACGGCGTAGAGCGAGTCAAGTCTCTCGGCCGGGATCCCAATGCCCGTGAGCACCGCCGCCAGGAGCCTGCGGCTCGAGATTCTCGCCCGAATCTGCTGGCTCGTCAGGCCGACCGTCCGCAGATAATCCAAGGTCGTGAAGATGATCTCCGCGTCGGCCTGCCCGGTGTTCTCGCCGATGACGTCGATGTTCCATTGAAAGAACTCGCGGAGCCGGCCCTTCTGAGGCCGTTCCGCACGGCACAGACGCGGCACGGAAAACCACTTGATCGGACGAGGCAGCGAGTTGATCTGCTGATTCACCATCCGGGCAAGCGTCGGGGTGATCTCCGGACGAATCGCCAGCTCGCGCCCGCCCCGATCCTGGAAGGAGAAGAGCTGCTCGACGATCTCCTGCCCGCTCTTGATCTGGTACATCTGCAGGTACTCGAAGATCGGCCCGTCGTACTCCTCGAAGCCGTTGCGCAGCGAGACCTGTTTCCAGCCGTCGAGGATCCAATTCCGCCGGGCCATCTCCGGCGGGTAGAAGTCCCTCGTCCCCTTCACCTGCGGTATCTTCATGCCTTCTTTCTCTTCGCGCTCCGGACCTTCTGCTTCTCACGGACATTGTTGTCGAACTTGATCCGGATATATTCTTCCATCTCCCTGTCACTCGTGAAGTGCAGCTCGTAGTCGTACTCGCCTTCGATAAAATCACAGTCGCCGTGCTTGTACTTGCGGCAGATTTGCGGCCGCTTGCCGTAGATGAGACACCGGTGGCCCTTCTCCGACAAATGGCGACACTTGTTCTTCACATTCAGATACCACTCGCCTTCTTCGACGAAGACCGTAATATCCTTGTGGCAGAGATACCATCGGATATCATCAAAATCCTCTCTCGTCTCCGGCGTTTCGATCGGAAGCGCGAAATACCGGCAGCACAGCCCCGTGCACTTCTCACATTGACTCTTTGCGGCCATCCATTACCCCTAAAACAAAACTTCTGTCGACTCGTCCTTCACAAAATCGCCACTATATACCTCAACCCACAGACCGTCAAGAAAAGCCCGCCAGGCTACCCCGACGTCCCGGTACGACGCGCTCAAGGACAAGCCCACCCACGGCCACGGGCGTCATAAAGCCCCGCAGCATAAGGACTAACAGCAATCCAGCGCCGCCGCCAAAAGAGCAACGTGGGCGGGAAGTACACACGCTTCTGGAGGCGACTCTCCGGCGGGCATATTTTTCTCATAATTCTCAAAAAAACAGTTGACCGCCGTCCTCCCCACCGCTACAATTCAAGAAAGTAAATAACTGAGTCCACAGGCCCCCGCATAGTCTCGCTTCCTCTCCCTCATCAATAGCGGGGGCTTCTTTTTTGTCCTCGCGTATTCTGCCATCCGCACTTTTTCCAGCCATTCCGGCAATGCGCCAAGTCACGCATCCTACCGATCGCAAGTGAATTCCAGGAATCTGTACAGGGATCTTGCCGCGGATGCTCTGCGGATGGCGATCCGGAGCACGACGTGGATGCCCCGTCACGGGAAGAGCCGGACCGAGAAACAAGTGGAGATTCGGTCGCACAGACGCTGTGGTCGCGTACCGCTCGTGAGTACCCTGTGGGCAGGCGTCAGGCCCGCCACGGCCTGGAGCGCTTGATTTCGCCCGAAAGGATATCCCGGGCAATGATCGCGTCCTCGCGGACCTGGAAGTCGAACATGCCGACGCAGAGGAAGTCCGCACCACCTTCAAAGGCGAACTTGAAACCATCGCGAGGCGGGATCGCACCGGCAGCCAGAATCTTGAACGCGATCCACGGCTCCTCAAGGCCTTTCATGTAGTCGATGGTTTCCTGCGGATTGCGACACCACATGTTGTCGTGGAACTGATCGTGGTCGCCGCTGTTCGGCCCGATCACGTCGAAGACCTTGCGATTTTCGTTTGGCGTCGCGGACCAGTACTTGTCGGGATGAAGCGTCTTGACCCAGAAATCCGGCTTGAATCCGGCCTTGACGCACGCCTTGATCGTCTCCAGGTCATGGGCCCCGAGCCCGCCCGGCACATTGAACTGCTTGATGTACTCCAGGGCCTCGCCAATTGCGCCCGTCTTGCCCTCACGCACGGCCTGATCGGCAAGCCCGCCCTGCACGTAGACAGCGTGGGCCCCGCTGTCAACCGAGCGTTTGATGCCCTCCTTAATATCCTTGCCCGAGGCACAGTCGGAAAACCACTGAATCTTGCCGCCACGCTCGTTCCAGTAGCGGTTCATCACCCGATCGGAGACGGGATTCGTCAGAATCGTGTTCATGCCCATCTCCTCCGCCAATTCAAGCGTCTCAAAGATCTTCTCATCGGTATGATAGGCCTTGACCAGCGAGGAGACGTAGATGAGGTCCCGACTGTGGGCCCACCCGCCGATCAGATTGCCGCCGCAGAAGATCCGGCTGACCTTCAGGTCCTTGATCTGCCCGCACGCCATCTTCTCGTTCCCGGCTTCCTGCTTCTTCCCGCTCGAGCTGCCGCTGGCCCCCGCCGCTTGCGCCAGCAGGTTCTGCTCTTCAAAGCTGTGCAGCCCCAGAACCACGCCGGCCGATGCCGCCACCGATCCCTTGATGAATCCGCGCCGATTGACCTCTTTTCCCGCCATCGTCAAACCCTTCCGTCAAGATTCCTTGATGATATCACCTGTCTGCGTACGATAATTATGACCGCCAAGGCCGCTGTCTCTGCACGTCGCCGGCGAGGATATTCTTCGCGATAATCACATCCTCACGGACCTGGAAATCGAACATTCCTACGCACAGGAAGTCAGCCCCGTTCTGAAACGCATGTTTGAATCCCTCACTCGGATGGATCGCCCCGGCGGCCAGGACCTTGTAGGCAATCCAGGGTTTGCTCACTTTCTTCATGAACTCGGCCGTCTTATCCGGGTCCTTGTCCCAGTAATTGTCCGTGCCGTA